>JBEBTQ010000107.1:0-9430 GCA_040393685.1 Advenella kashmirensis
CATCAGCTGTGTGGGAATACCGTAGATGGGTTCGCTGAAAGCGATGACCTTTTTACGCTGCGGCGTAATCTGCATGCTTGAATGGATCAGCGCGATTTTGCGGGCGGCAAGTGCTGGAATCAGACTGTCGAAAGACTGTTCCACCCACGTGCATTTGGTCTGGAGTTTCTCGCAAATACCCATCATGACGTCGGCATCAAATCCGACAACTTCACCCTTGGCGTCCTTGTATTCGAAGGGGGCATAGCCTGGCTCGACACCAATTTTGAGTTCTTTCCAGTCGCTGGCTTGTACAGACGCGCCAAAACCTGCAGTCACGCCAAGCGTGACCGCGAGCAGCCAATGTTTGATCTTCATGTTCTCACTTCCTGAAATTTAAAACCAGGGAACCGCGGCATGACACCAGCGCTTGTGACGGCGGGCCCCCGTGTTCCTCAAACCGAGATAGTACTGATTTGTGAAGATTCTGACCACTAGGGATCACCTGTAGCGTAAATTTTTCGGTGGCCCACTACCTGAAATGGCAGGGTTCACGCGTTTTCCGGCTTGTGAGAGTTACGGATTTACGATGCACTGATCTTCATTATAATAGGCATTTTTGACCTTCCGGTCTTGCAGGAAAACTCCATGGTCACTCCCTTTCCCAAACCTTTGGCGCCCATTCAGCTTGAAGGGCACGGTATCGTGCTGCAACCCATGCGTCTTGCGCATGCCGAAGGGCTGCGCAATGCCGCGGCAGACGGGGAGTTGTGGAATCTCACGTTTACTTCGGTGCCAGAGCCCGGTCAGGAAACCGCCTATATAGAGGCGGCACTCAAAGGCCAGCAGGACGGACACATGCTGCCCTTCGTGGTGCTGGACGCAAAAACCCGCAAAATCATTGGTACCACGCGGTATCACGATATCGTCCCGGATATTGCCAGACTGGAGATTGGCTACACATGGTATGGAAAATCGGTTCAGCGAACTCACGTCAATACTGTCTGCAAATACCTGATGCTGTTTTATGCCTTTGAGTCGCTCAAGGCCAATGTGGTGGGATGGCGCACAGACAATCTGAACCAGCGCTCCCAGAACGCCATCGAGCGCCTGGGCGCCAAAAAGGATGGTGTGCTGCGTGGTCACGCCCTGCGCCGTGACGGCACCATTCGGGATACACATATGTACAGCATGACCAGGGAAGAATGGCCACAGATCAAGCAGCAACTCAAGGCCAAACTGCCCTCCTGAGCCGCGGGCTCGCCGCAGAGCAGCACTATCAGCTGGGGCAGGCAATCCGGCCTGACTATAATTGCGATATGGTGGTATAGCGGTCTGACACATTGTCGACGCCGCCCTTCCATGGCTCGCCTTCCCCGTATTGCAGCAATTGGCATCCCAATCACAATCCCGTCCGGTAAATCTGTTAACGCCCCCCTATTCGTTATTGCGTTTCGGTTAACGATTCAAGTTGCATCCTATGACTTCAATGCTGTCTTCCCTGCTTCCGATAGCCGTCTTTCTGGTGGCGGGCTATGTTGTGGGCTATTTCCTGCCACCGCGACTGGTCGCTGTCCTGTCACGCAGCATCACGCCCTTTGTATGGATTATGCTGTTTGCCATCGGCTACCGCTTCGGCGAACAGCTGTCGGTGCTGCAACACGCGGTGCAGATACTGAAGACTGCAGCGCTTTATTCAATTGGAATCACGCTTTTTTGCGCGGTCGTTCTGCTTTTACTGTTCCCGGCAAACCGACAGACGCAGTCCGCTCAGGGCAATCTGGGCATTGCCCATGTTATTCGGGAATGTGGCATCGCGCTGGGTTTTCTGATTGCCGGTCTGGGGCTTGCCATATTGATGCTGCGTCTGGACCTGACGTTACCCATTCCTGGCTCAGATTTATTCCTGTATGTTCTGCTTGGCCTGATCGGTGCTGATCTGGCCCATACACCACTTACGCGCAGCGCAATCCGTCCGGCCATGTTTATCGTTCCGGCAGTTGTGGTGGCGGCGTCTCTGATCTCCGGGGCAGCGATTGCCTGGCTGACCGGTGCAGACGTGCGTCAGGGCCTGCTGCTGGGCAGTGGCTTTGGCTGGTTTTCACTTTCCGGTGTGCTAGTAACCGCCAGACTGGGCGAGTTTTACGGGGCGACCTCCCTGCTGACTGACCTGTTTCGCGAACTTTTCTCCATCGTTGTCCTGTTCTTTGCCGGCAGCCGATATCCCATGAGTGGCATCGGCGCCGCGGGTGCCACGGCGATGGACACGACACTGCCGATTGTGCGCAAAACTGCAGGCAGCGCATTCCTGGTGACCGCCATCTTTTCCGGCGTGGTCCTTAGCCTGATCGCCCCCTTCCTTCTCAGCTACATGCTTTCTTTATTCAGCTAAATATGGTATAATTTACGCTAAATCGCGATAAAAACAGGTTAAATGCAATCTATTTCGCAATCGACGGAATATTTTGCAATCGTTTTACCAACCGCGTTTAGCAAAAATATTCGAAATCCCTGTCGGAAAGCCAGGGATCGTCTACTGCAACGATAGCCTGAAAGACAAATTAAACGATATTTAAGTTTAGCTATCGACAATATAAAAATAATAAATTTTACTAATCAAGCTCCATTGCTTACAATGGATACATCTGATGAGAAATCGCAGACAGCCCCCAACATAACAGGCAGCTCAGCGATGCTTGTCACAAGAACTATTCAACGATTATTAACAGGAACAAGGAATCAATTATGTTGCAGAACAAAGAAGGTCAACGCGTCCCATCCGTTACATTTCCCGTCCGTGCAGGCGACGAATGGAAAAAAATCTCTTCTGACGATATTTTCAAAGGCAGAACGGTAGTTGTGTTTTCACTGCCTGGAGCGTTCACCCCAACGTGTTCATCCACACACCTGCCACGCTATAACGAGCTGGCAAAAGCCTTCAAGGAACGCGGTGTAGACGAGATCGTCTGCGTTTCCGTTAACGACACTTTCGTAATGAACGAATGGAAAGCCCAGCAGGAAGCAGACAATATCACTGTGATCCCTGACGGCAACTGTGAATTCACCGAAGGCATGGGTATGCTGGTCGACAAAAACGACCTGGGCTTTGGCAAGCGTTCATGGCGCTACTCCATGCTCGTCAAAGACGGCGTGATTGAAAAAATGTTCATTGAGCCAGAGAAAGAAGGCGATCCGTTTGAAGTGTCCGACGCCGATACCATGATTCACTATATCGACAAAGACTATCAGGACAAACCTTCCATCGTGATGTTCAGCAAACCTGGTTGCGGCTACTGCGCCAAAGCCAAAGCGCTGCTTAAAGAAAAAGACCTGCCTTACGAAGAAATCGTATTGGGCCGCGATGCCAGCACCGTAGCTATTCGTGCTGCAACTGGCAAAACCAGTACGCCACAGATCTTTATCGGTGGTCAGTACATTGGTGGCAGCGACGAACTGGCAGCACACTTCGCTGGCAAATAAATCCGGCGCCTGGGGCCCGCCCAACGGGCACGGCCCCTTGTCTTTACCGCCGACACAGCAAGGCCGATAAGACGGCAGCGGGCACGCATGCGCGATGCCGCTGCTTTTTTTTCGCCTGCGAACCGGTAGAATCAACCATAAAGCTGCGAAAGCAACTTTCAAAATCAGGAATCGAATATGAAATCAATCAACGCTGATGTCGTTATTCTGGGCGGTGGTACGGCAGGCATGAGCGCATTTCGCGCCGCCCGCAAGTCCACCGACAGCGTGTATCTGGTCGAAGATCACAAGTTCGGTACCACTTGCGCCCGTGTAGGCTGCATGCCGTCCAAGCTGCTGATCGCAGCGGCAGAGGCTGCACATCACGTTCGTCATGCTGACCATTTCGGCGTGCATCCTGACGGTGCCCTGCGCATTGACGGTCGAGAAGTCATGCAGCGTGTGCGTTCCGAGCGCGATCGTTTCGTAGGCTTTGTGCTTGAAGACGTCGAAGGCTTTCCGGCTGAGAATCGTATTCTGGGTCGGGCGCGATTCAAGGACGAGCATACGATACTGGTCGATGACCACACTGAAATCACGGCCAAACGCGTGGTGATCGCTACCGGCTCACGTCCTTTCATCGTTCCAGCCTGGCTGTCGCTGGGAAATCGACTGATTGTGAACGATGATGTTTTCGACTGGGAAACACTGCCCGCCAGCGTGGCTGTTTTCGGCGCAGGCGTCATTGGTCTGGAAATCGGCCAGGCACTGCATCGTCTTGGCGTAGAGGTTCATGTTTTCGGGAAGGACAACGCACTGGGCGGTATTACCGACCCGGTTGTGCAGCAAAAGGCGCTGGAAATTTTTGATGCTGAGATGAACCTGCATCTGGATGCCGACACTAAAGTCAGTCTGCTGGAAAGCGGCAAGGGCGTGAAAGTGGATTATTCAGAAAATGGTCAAAGTGGTTCGGTCACGGTGGATTATCTGCTGGCCGCCACCGGCCGCAAGCCCAATGTCGAGAATCTGGGACTGGACAATTTGAAGATCGAACTCGATGACCGGGGTGTTCCCAAGGCAGACCGTTACACCATGCAAACCAGCGTACCGCATATTTTTATTGCCGGCGATGCGTCCAACCAGCTGCCACTGTTGCATGAGGCCGCGGACCAGGGCTTTATTGCGGGTTCGAATGCAGGCACGTTCCCCAAAGTGACCGAAGGTCTTCGCCGGTCACAGATCGGTGTGATATTCAGTGATCCGCAAATTGCCAGCATTGGCATGCGTTTCAGGGAAGTGACGGGCACATATGACAATTGTGGCTGCTACGCAGTGGGCGAAGTGTCGTTCAACAATCAGGGCCGCAGTCGCGTGATGGGCGTCAACAAAGGACATCTGCGCATTTATGCAGAACACGGAAGTGGCCGGTTGCTGGGAGCTGAAATGGTAGGCCCTGCTGCAGAGCATCTGGCTCACCTGCTGGCCTGGGCACATCAACAGAAGATGACCGTTGCCCAGATGCTGGACATGCCTTTCTACCATCCCGTGATCGAGGAAGGCGTGCGTATGGCATTGCGCGACCTCAGCTCACAACTGCGCCTGTCACCGGATCTGGCCGGCGAGTGTGCAGAGTGTCCGGGTCAGTAATCGCGCGTTAAAAGTCAGGCATCGCCCCGGTTGGTTTCAAGGACTGACCGGGACGCAGCGCCAGATTCGCGCTCTGAAAGCCCTGGCGCTAAAGATCCAGCCCCCAGGCGTGATCGATCGCGACCTGTGCCTTTTGTCCATGTTCAAGCATTCGGTTGTGATAGAAGGTCAGGGACTGGCCGTCGGCCATCTCTGCAGTGTACTGGTATCGTTCGCCTTTGAACACGCGATGCCGCACGTTGACCGGCAGTCCCTCATCAACAATACGCACGTCTTCGGGTCGTACCAGCATGGCGCCGCGATGCATGGCGCCGGCATTGGAGAGCAGGCTGACAATGTCATCTGCTCTCAGATTTTTCCCGTGGACATGACTGGGGACATCCAGCACCGAGCCTTTGCCAATGAAGGTCGCGACCCAGCGTGATGCCGGGCGACGATACAGGTTCTCCGGTGTATCCCATTGCTCCAGCCGACCGTGGTTCATGACGGCAATACGGTCCGCCATGGCCATGGCTTCGGCCTGATCATGCGTCACATACAGAAAGGTGGCGCCGGTGCGCGCATGAAACTCGCGAAATGTGGTTTCCATGGACGTACGCAGATGCACATCCAGATTGGCCAACGGCTCGTCCAGCAGCACCACTTCGGGATGGGAAACCAGACAGCGCGCCAGCGCGACCCGCTGCCGCTGTCCGCCGCTGAGAGCCTGCGGATAGCGATCGGCCAGATGGCCCAGATTCACGGTTTCCAGCGCGGCAAAGACCTGATCCCGATAGGCCTGTCCCCGTACCCCGCGAAGCGACAGCGCGTACCCTGCATTATCGAGCACGGTTTTATGAGGCCACAGCGCATAGGACTGAAAGACCATGCTCATATTGCGCTGTTCAGGGGCGATATGATGCTCGGGTGAGGCCAGCAGGCGATTGTTGAGCAGAATGCGCCCCTGGTCCAGCTGTTCAAAGCCCGCGATCATTCTCAGGGTCGTGGTTTTACCACAGCCACTGGGCCCGAGCAGTGCCACGAACTGTCCTTTTTCAATATCCAGGCTGACATCGTCAACCACAGCATGGGTACCATAATGTTTACTGATTTTTTCCAGGGTCAGTTGCGCCATGGAATCACTCCTTGTGGAAGACGTCTGCCCAGTACGCTCAGACAGAGCATCAATACCAGCACCATCAGCACAATCAGTACCGAGACTGCCGAGGCCAGCACGGTTTCGCCGCCATCGTCCAGATTAAATACCAGCACGCCCAGCGTTTCGTTGCCTGCACTCCAAAGCAGGGCCGAGACCGTCAGTTCATTCACGGCAATCAGAAAGACCAGAAGCATACCGGCAAACGCGGCAGGTGCCAGCAAGGGGAAAACAATATCGCGCAGCCGTCGACCGGGGCCCGCGCCGCAAAGCTGGGCAGCCTCTTCCAGCGCCGGATCCAGTTGCATCATGCTGCTTTGAATGGGCTTCAGACAAACCGTCATGAAGCGCGACAAATAGGCAAAAAGAATCAATCCCAGCGAGCCATAAAGCGTGATATTCAGTATGGGCAATGGTCGCGCGAAAATCAGAATGCACGCCACGGCCAGCACCACGCCAGGAATGGCATAAGGTAAATCGATCACGCCCTGCAAAATGGCATTCATTCTGGACGGAAAACGCACGAACAGGTAACCCAGCGGCAGACAGACGGCAGCCAGAATCAGGGCGGCCGCGCCAGCCAGCATCATGCTGTTGCTGAACGCCCGGAAGGTGACACTCTGGTGAAACAGAACCTGCGCATACGCCTGCAGGCTCGCCGTTTTCAGGGAAAGTGGAATACCCATGGCGGCAACCAGCGAGCTGGAAATCAGCGCCATCAGGGGAATGACCACAATGATCAGCACCAAAAGCAATAACGCGAACTCTGCCATCCAGCGCCGCTTGCCAAGAGAAAAGGCCAGTGGCCGACCGGGCATACCGGTCAGAGGCATGCGCGAGGAATAGCGTTGCTGGACCACGACACCTGCCAGAGCGACCACCCCAATGATCACAGATAGACTGGAAACATCGGCCAGCATGTCCGGACCAAAATCGGCCATTTTCTGGTAGATCAGCGTCGGCAACACATAATACGAAACAGGAATGCCCAGCATGGCAGGAATACCGAAATTGCCCAGCGCTGAAACAAAGGCAATGGCACCCCCGGCCAGCAGACCGTTGCGGCATAAAGGCAGAATCATATCTCGGACCACATCGCCTTGCGAGGCACCGGCCAGACGCGCGGCTTCAATCAGCTCTTTGGGCAGGGCCATCAGGCTGCCGCGAACCGCCAGATAAACCAGCGGCGCGTGCTGAATGCCCATCAGCAGGGAAATGCCCCACCAGGAACGCAAATACTGTGGACTACCCAGTGGCGGTGCCAGATGCAACAGTTGCAGGAGCGCACTTCCCGGGCCGCTCAGCTGCAGCCAGCTCAGGGCTGTGACCTGCGGTGGGATCATCATGGGAAGCATGATCATGAACACCCACAAGCCTTTGGCCCGGATATTGGTCAGCGTGACAAGCAGGGCCAGAACCGTTCCCAGCAATACCGAGATCAGCGTTGCCACCCCCGAGGTGACAAGACTGTGAATGGTGGCGCGCCAGGTGGAGGCATTGGTCAGGATGGTCCACATGGCGCTGTCTTGTGCGCGTGGCAGATCCGCCAGCGCGGTGACCAGCAGTCGGGCCGGAGGCAGCACCGCGAGTACGAGCACCAGCACTAGCAGCACCGGCGTCAGAGCCGACGCTGGCGTCCCGCCAAAAGGTCGCAGAAAAGATGAAGCTCTTGCCATAATGAGATTCAGGTATCCGGTCCAATCCTGCCGACCGCCTGATTTTTAATCTTGTCCTGTCATTCGTCTGGCAATCATGCCATGAATTATGTTGTCTGCCGATGCTGTCTGCCGAAAATTCCGGCAGCAAGAGACCGCAGCCTCGACCTGTATTTTATCCGACACGACATTTGCGCCGGGTTCGGGCGTCTTTTCAGATGCCACTGATGGTCAACGCTGATGGCCGACGCTGCTGGTTCGCTTTTGCGGTCCCCGCCAATTATTCCCACTGAAAGATGCAGCCGGTGGGTTCCCATAATGACTGCACGCAACGGTGACTGCTTGTGACGGTCACTGCTTGTGAGGGGACCCTGCCAGCACTCACCCGCCGAAAATCTCGCTGAATTTTTCCTTGTCGGCGGCTGCGTTCTGCAAGGCGCTTGCGGCATCAAATGGCAGCAGTTTGATCTGACTGCGTTCTGGGAAGCCTGGCGGGTTCTTCATGCCATTGCGGCCGGGAATATAACCCTGCTGCAGAACCAGTTCCTGTCCAGCCTGAGAGAGAACGAAGTCCACGAATTTTTTCGCGGCCTCTGCATTTTTGGCGGATTTGAGAATGGCTACGGGTTCGGTCACCAGACTCACGCCCTCGGTAGGAAATACAAATTCGATGGGTGCGCCCTTGGCTTTCTCGCGAATGGCCATGTAATCGACCAGCACGCCATAAGGCTTGCCGCCAGAGGTGATGTCAGTGAGCACACCGCCATTGCCTTTCTGGGAAGCCACACCGCCCTCTTTCAGCGCTTCATAGTATTTCCATCCGAAATCCGGGTTGGTGGTAAGCGCCGACAAATGAATCATGGCCGCGCCCGAGTATAGAGGGCTGGGCATTGAGACCTGGTTTTTATACTCAGGTTTGATCAGATCTTTCCACGACGTCGGCTTGGCGCTGGCGCCCGTGTTGTAGGCAATACCCGTGGTGATCAGCTTGGTTCCGTAATAAAAGCCGTCCTTGTCGAACAGGGCGGAATCATAATTGGCCGCTTCCGGCGATTGATAGGCCAGCAGACTGTTCTCTTTTTTCAGTTGTTCCAGCGTCACGCTGTCGGCAATCAGCAGCACATCCGGCTTGGCCACGCCCGCCCGCATTTCTGCGCGCAATTTGGTCATCAGTTTGGTGGTTCCGTCCCGAACCCACTCCACTTTTGTGCCGGGATTGGCTTTCTGGAACGCATCAACGGTCATCTGCGCATCCTGCGCCGGCTGACTCGTGTACAACACCAGCGTATCGGCAGTGGCAAGGGCCGGACCTGCAAGCGCGAGAGCGGCAATCGCTTTTACTAGAACCTTCATGGAAACCTCATCTTTGAATTCCGGGCAATTGGACGATCTTAAGAATTTTATATTTCATGATTGTGACACAAGCCGGGCTGACATGAATGTTCACCCGCAATGTGTCATAAACTGAAATGCCGCTACACTAGACTTTGCCTGGATTGGCGAAACGACTGCGCAACGCCGCAGGATTGTCTCGCGCCGGGAAGATTTCAGGTGT
>JBEBTQ010000108.1:0-9420 GCA_040393685.1 Advenella kashmirensis
CTGGCTACGGATCACAGATGGCCTCCCTGCTGCCTGACTGATGCCCCATCCGTGATCATATCTGCGACGGTCAGTCACGTATCAGTGACTACCGGTACTGCCAAAACCACCCGTGCCGCGTTCGCTCTGCACGAAATCTTCAACAACATTGAACTGCACTTGCATAACGGGAACCACCACCAACTGCGCAATGCGCTCCATGGGTTTGAGAACGAACGGCTCCTGGCTGCGGTTCCACACCGAGACCATCAAAGGCCCCTGGTAATCGGCGTCAATGAGACCGACCAGATTGCCCAGCACAATGCCGTTTTTGTGACCCAGTCCGGAGCGGGGAAGAATCATGGCCGCGTAACGCGGGTCCTGCAAATAAATGGAAATTCCGGTTGGAACAAGCAGCGATGCACCGGGCGCCAGTGTTTGTGGCTCATCCAGGCAGGCACGCAAATCAAGGCCGGCCGACCCAGCCGTTGCG
Organism: Advenella kashmirensis; assembly: GCA_040393685.1. Taxonomy (GTDB): domain Bacteria; phylum Pseudomonadota; class Gammaproteobacteria; order Burkholderiales; family Burkholderiaceae_B; genus Advenella; species Advenella kashmirensis_C. The sequence continues at coordinate 473 of JBEBTQ010000108.1, forward strand.
TAAGTGGGCAACTGATCGCGCATGCGCTCGTCCAGAATTTTGACATCAAGTTTCATATGTGCTTTTTGGGTTTGTCTGAGGTTGAAAAGAGGCCGGACAGGATACTCGAAAAGAATCTTGCCACCTGTCGAATGTATTTGATCAAATAGATCACGATGACGATTTGCAAAACCAGCGCACCGATATTTCGTCCGGCATCCATTTCATTGTGATGGGGATTGAGGATGGACGCTAGAAAAATGAATCCAGCAACAATCAGGATCAGCAGAGGCCAGGTGCGAAACGTTCTGGTTCCCGGTTTTGTCGTTGCGGCAGTTGGCGCTTTAACGTCCTGCTGTTCTGCGAATTGCTCACCCGTTGTCGACGGCTGATTCCCTGTTCCGGAGGATTTGCTCTTTGTCGAAGCCACTGCGGTTGAGGTACGCGCTGCGCTGGCAGCCGACGCGCTCAGCTTTTTGCGCGCTTTATCGCTGTCAGCGCCTGACGGAAAACGCGAGGTGAAATCCGGGTTCACTGCCTGCGCTTTCAGGTCAAAGTGCCGGCTCAATTCTTCAACGTAGCTGGCGAAATCGCCATTTCTGGGTTCACGATAATCCATATTCATGATTCAGCTCCTTTCGGGGTCCGATCAGTATTGCAATATTAATCAGCTTATCAAACATATCCCACATTGCCGAAGGCATCATTGATCCCTCTTGAACGGGGCACGGCCGGTACGCTTGCGTCTCGCCTGGACGACCAGTATCACCACCAGTGCGATAAATCCCAGCACAGCAATGCTGCCCGTTGCTCCCAGAGTCTCTGATCCTTTAACACCCAGATAGCCCGGCATCAGCAGCCATGGGAACCAGATGGCACCAGACAGGACGTTGGCAATCTGAAATCGGATCTGCGGCATCTTCATTATGCCAGCCATGCCGGGGATAAGCGAGCGCAGGGCACCCAGGAACCGGCCTGCGAACACGGCGAGAAAACCGTAGCGAAAAAAAAGCAGACGGGTACGCGCGACGGATCGACGCCGGTTTTTCAGCAAGCGGGTTCTGAGCAGTGCCGGCCCGTAAGCCTGGCCAATCCAGTAAGAGACCGCATCACCCAGTATGGCGCCACCGATACCCCAGGTGCAAATACTGGCAAAGTCCAGCGTGCCTTTCGCGACCAGTACGCCTGTCAGGGGCAGGATCACGGTTGCGGGGATGAAAAGACCTACCACCAGCAGAGACTCTCCAAAGGAGATCAGGCCGATGATCGGACCCGCCCAGTCCTGATGCAGGGTAATGAATGCCAGAATTTGATCAATATAAGCTTGCATCAGAAACGATGGGATTGCGGTAATAAGCGATCAGCCGCCTTTACCGGAATGAGTGGCAGGATCCATGCGATTGGCAATCTCTGCAATCAGGCGGCGGGCGGCATTCAGTTTGTCCTGCACCGGCAACGGATGGTTTCCCTGATCATCAAAAAGCACCATGCGTGACTGATCCGATTCCATGGTCTCCTGCGCCAGATTACCCACCAGCAGAGGGATTTTCTTGCGCTTGCGCTTGGCCTCGGCATACTCATGCAGGTTTTCCGTTTCTGCGGCAAAGCCGACACACCAGGGACCAGAGGGCAGGGCAGCCACTTCCGCCAGGATATCGGGATTTTCTGACAGTGCCAGATCCAGCCCGCTTTCAGGACCGGTCTTCTTCACTTTCTGCGTCTGTGCGTTGCTCACGTGCCAGTCCGCAACGGCAGCGACAGAAATAAAAATATCCTGCTCGGCTGCCAGTTGCATGACATTCGCATGCATCTGTCTTGCGGTTCTGACATCGATACGTGCCACGCCATAAGGTGTTTCCAGGGCTGTCGGACCCGACACCATGGTGACATCGGCGCCAGCCTCCCAGGCTGCGCGGGCGATGGCATAGCCCATTTTCCCTGAAGAACGGTTGCTGATATATCGCACCGGATCAATGTCCTCTTGCGTGGGGCCGGCTGTGATCAACACGCGTTTGCCGGCAAGAGACTTGTTCTGAAAAAATGCCTGGGCTTCATAAATAATCTGTGCAGGCTCCAGCATCCGCCCGTCACCGATTTCTCCGCAAGCCTGTGAACCGCTGGCAGGTCCCCACAGTCTGACGCCGTCTTCACGCAGCTGAACTGCATTGCGCTGCGTCGCGGGGTGGCTCCACATCTCACGGTTCATGGCGGGTACTACCACCAGTGGACACACGCCACGTGCCAGGCACAATGTTGACAGCAGATCATCGGCCAGACCATGGGCCAGCTTTGCCATGAAGTCGGCACTGGCAGGTGCGATCAGAATCAGGTCTGCCTGTCGGCTCAGGTTGATATGGGCCATACTGTTCTGCATGCGATCATCCAGCGTTTCGGTATAAACCGGATTGCCGGACAGCGCCTGAAACGTGGTAGGCGTAACGAACTGGGTTGCCGCATGTGTCATGGCAACCGTCACGGTCGCGCCGTAGTCCTGCAAACGACGAACCAGTTCAGCTGTCTTGTAGCAGGCAATGCCTCCAGTGAGGCCAACCAGTATGCGTTTGCCGGATAACGGACTCATGTCTTTTGCTCCGTGTGCCTGTTGCGCAGATAACGCAGCAGTTCGTCAAGTACCAGCAGGATGGCGCCAATCGTAATGAACGTATCTGCCAGATTGAATGCAGGGAAATACGCGTCGTTCCAGTAGAACAACAGAAAATCAATCACATGACCATACAGCGTTCGATCGATGACATTACCGATGGCGCCGGCCAGAATCAGCGACAGCGCTGTGCAGAACAGAGGCTGCGTCCGGTGCTTGCGCAGCAGAAATAGAATGAACACCGACGCGGCGACGCCAAGCCCCAGGAAAAACCAGCGTTGCCAGCCGGTTCCATCGGCCAGCATACTGAAGGCGGCCCCCTGATTGTAGATGAGAATGAAATCGAAGACCGGCAGCACGTTGACGCGCTGCAGATATTCGAAATTCTGCTCAAAGTACTGCTTGCTGATCTGGTCTGCCCCGATCAGTACCAGCGCAAGAATCAGCCACCAGATATAGGGTACAGAGCGCGTTGCGGGCAGCGCTTCATTACGCATGGTGTCTGTCCTCACCGCCATGATGCAGGTTGTCATCACAGCGTGAGCAGATATCGGGATGGTCGGCGATTTTGCCTACTTCTTCACGATAGTGCCAGCAGCGTTCACATTTGCGATATTCCGATGGCGTAATGGTGAAATTCACCCCTTCGCCTGGTGTGCCGGCGTGTACCGTGGCACGAGACACAATGAACACAAAGCGAAGATCATCGCCCAGGCTCTGCAGAAACTCCAGATCCAGTCCATCGGCAAAAACATCCACTTCGGCCTGAAGCGACGAACCGATGCCGCCAGCACTGCGGACATCTTCAAGCTGTTTGTTCAGCTCTGCACGAATCTCCAGGATGCGCTGCCATTTTTTACTCAGGGCAGCGTGATCGGCCACTTCCGGAATCGTATGGTAGAGTTCAGTAAAGATGGTGACGGTATTGGCGCTATCCGTGTTTCTGAGGGTGGACTTCTGCAGTTCCTGCCAGGCCTCTTCCGCAGTGAATGAGAGTACCGGCGCCAGCAGCTTGACCAGACTCAAGGTGATATGCAGAAGCGCGGTTTGCGCAGAACGACGTGCCAGGCTGTCACGCGCCGTGACGTACAGGCGATCCTTCAGTGTATCCAGGTAGAACGAGCCCAGGTCTTCCGAGCAGAATATCTGCAGTCGTGCCATGGCAGGATGGAAATTGAATTCTTCATAGCTGGCCAGCACCTCTTTCTGCATATCCTGTGTCATTGCCAGGGCATACTGATCGACTTCAAACAGCTTGCCGGTTTCCACCATGTCGGTTGCCGCATCAAAATCATTCAGGTTTCCAAGCAGGAAGCACAGAGTGTTGCGGATACGACGATAGCCTTCCACGACCCGTTTGAGAATCTGGTCGGAAATGGAAAGCTCTCCGGAATAGTCGGTGGAGGCGGTCCACAGACGAATGATTTCAGCTCCCAGCGAATCAGAGACTTTTTGCGGGGCGATGACGTTGCCCAGCGATTTACTCATTTTGCGACCCTGGCCGTCAACGACAAATCCGTGAGTCAGCAGATTGCGGTACGGCGGTTCGCCAAACAGCATGGAAGAGGTCAGTAGGGATGAATGGAACCATCCGCGGTGCTGATCGGAACCTTCCAGGTACAAATCGGCCGGCCAGCGCAAGGTATCGGAATGCGAACCTTTTGTGGCATTGTCCTTGCCGCCGAGCACGGTGAAATGCGTGGTGCCGGAATCGAACCAGACATCCAGCGTATCGCGATTTTTCTCGTAATTGACTGCGTCGTCGCCCAGCAGTTCGGCCGGGTCAAGCGCCTGCCAGGCTTCAATCCCGTGTTTCTCGACGCGCTGAGCCACTTCTTCCAGAAGCTCAACCGTGCGCGGATGCAGTTCGCCGGTTTCCTTGTGCACAAAAAATGCCATCGGCACGCCCCACTGGCGCTGACGAGAGAGCGTCCAGTCCGGACGGTTGGCGATCATGGCATGCAGGCGGGCGCGACCCCAGGCGGGATAAAATCCGGTGGCATCAATCCCTGCCAGTGCTTTTTCACGCAATGTGCCCGAATGGTCGACGGGTTCGCGATCCATACCCGCAAACCACTGGCTGGTGGCGCGATAGATGATGGGCGTTTTATGACGCCAGCAGTGCATATAGCTGTGCTTGTGCGACTCGACATGCAGCAGTGTACCTGCCTCCTGCAGCGCCTTCACGATTTCGGGATTGGCCTGCCAGATGGTTTTGCCACCGAAAAGTGGCAGAGAGGGGACATACTTGCCATCGCCCATGACGGGACTGATGATCTCGTCGTCACGCATGCCATTGGCCTTGCAGGACTGGAAGTCTTCCACACCATAGGCAGGTGCAGAGTGCACAATTCCGGTTCCTGTATCCACGGTGACGTAATCGCCAAGATAGATGGGGGACAGGCGATCATAGCCCGCATCCACGGCGGCCAGCGGGTGCCGGAAAGCAATATGGTCCAGCGCCTGACCGGCGCATTCAGCGATCACGGTTCCTTCAAGGTTCCAGTGCTCCAGACAAGCTTCGACGCGATCTTTTGCCAGCAACAGCAGGGAACCGGTAGGCAGGGGTTCTTTCAGTTCTACCAGTGCATAAACGACTTCGGGGTGTACGTTCAATGCCTGGTTCGAAGGGATCGTCCATGGTGTGGTGGTCCAGATAACAACGGCACCGTCCTGCACCTGCTCCAGGCCGAAAGCGGTGGCCAGTTTGTCCTTCTGCGCGAACGGAAATGCCACGTCGATCGCGGGATCGTTACGGTCTGCATACTCGACTTCTGCCTCGGCCAGCGCTGAACCACAGTCAAAACACCAGTTCACGGGTTTGAGTCCGCGGAACACATAGCCTTTCTCCATGATCCCGGCAAGGGCGCGCAATTCGTTGGCCTCATTGCCGTAATTCATGGTGAGATAAGGATTCTCCCAATCACCGAGCACGCCCAGACGTTTGAAATCGGCGCGCTGCCGGTCAATCTGTTCCAGCGCATAGGCACGGGCCTTAGCCTGCACTTCGGCAACCGGCAGATTCTTGCCGTATTTTTTCTCGATCTGAATTTCGATCGGCATGCCGTGGCAGTCCCATCCGGGCACATATGGCGCATCAAAACCCGCCATGGTGCGGCTTTTGAGAATAATATCTTTCAGTATCTTGTTGACGGCATGGCCAATGTGAATGTCGCCGTTGGCATAAGGAGGCCCGTCGTGAAGAATATAAGTGGGGCGACCGGCGCAGGCCTGGCGGACAGCCTGGTAGACTTTCTTTTCTTCCCACTCCTGAACCCAGCCGGGTTCACGCTTGGGCAGGTTTCCCCGCATGGGGAAAGGGGTTTCAGGCAAATTCAGGGTGTTCTTATAGTCCATGGACAGCAAAATAGTTGCGAGCGACGTCCGCATCTTGGCGAATGGCGTCAGTCAGAGTTTGTAAATCGGGGAACTTTTCTTCATCCCTTACGGCATGTAAAAAGCTTATCTTGATAAGTTTACCGTATGCGGATATGTTTTTATCGAGAATATGTACTTCAAGCAGGACTTGTCCGTCATCCTCAACAGTCGGCCGCACGCCCAGGCTGGCAATACCCGGCAGCGGCCCGGCACCCAGGCCGTGAACCTTGACGACGTAAATGCCTGAGCGCAGCGCGCAACGAGGCATGACGCGCACATTCAATGTGGGAAAACCGATGGTCCGGCCCAGTTTGCGACCATGCACCACATGGCCGCTGATCTCGTAAGGATGACCCAGGAACTGGGCAGCGCGTTCAATGTCCGCAAAGGCCAGCGCCTGACGCAACTCCGAGCTCGAATAACGCGTACCCTGAGGGTCAATCACATCATGCAGGGTTTCCACGTCGAAACCAAAGCGGGCACCTGCCTCACGCAGGAGGGCGATATCGCCTTTTCGCTTGCTGCCGAAGCGAAAGTCTTCGCCCACATACAGCCACCGTACCGCCAGTTGCCGAACCAGGATGTCCTCGATGAACTGTTCGGGAGATTGCTGAGCAAAGTTCTGGTCAAAACGGCGGATATGAATATGCTCAATACCGCAACAGGCAAGGGCTCCGATTTTGTCGCGCAACGTGGAGATACGGGTCGGCGCAAGCTCCGGACGTTGTTCGCGAAGGGCAAAGTATTCCCTGGGGTGTGGTACGAAGGTCATGACCGAGGGAACCAGATTCCGGGCCGCGGCCGTACTGACCACATGCGCCAGCAGCTGCTGATGGCCAAGATGGACACCATCGAAATTACCAATAGTAAGCGCGCTGCCACGCTGGGCAGCGGAGGCAAAAGCCTGACGGGAGATTTGAAGAGGATTTTTCACGGGATACAGTTTACAATTTTAACTTGCAAGCAAGACGGAAGTATTCAGTTGAAACCAACAAAACCTGCGGCTACCCGTGTCGTCATCCTAATCTCGGGCCGAGGGTCCAATATGAAAGCGCTGGTGCAGGCCGCCGGCAAAATGACAAATGTCAGTATCGTCGCCGTCATCTCGCACTCTGCGGATAGTCCGGGTCTGACCTGGGCGAAAGAACAGGGCATACCTACAGAACAGCTTGTCTACACGGCTTCAGCTGGAAAGACACGTGCGCAGTATGATCAGGAGCTGCTTGGCTGTATAGATCGCTATCAGCCTGATCTTGTTCTGCTTGCCGGCTTCATGCGTATCCTGAGCGATGAATTCGTTCTGCATTACAACGGGCGGCTCGTCAATATACATCCGTCGCTGCTGCCACTTTTTCCAGGGATCCACACGCATCGGCAGGCCCTGCAGGCCGGGGTACGGGTTCATGGCTGTACGGTTCATTATGTAATCCCGGCACTGGATCAGGGCCCTATCATTGCGCAGGCGGTGGTGCCTGTGCAGCCGGCTGATACAGAACAGATGTTGTCAGAGCGTGTACTGCACGTTGAGCATCAGCTGTATCCCAGAGTTCTGCAGTGGCTGGCCAGTGGCCAGGTTTCTCTGGATAATCAGGGTCACGTCCGTTTCACTGAGCCCTTGCCGCTGCAGTTGTTTTATACAGAAGCCGACATCAACCAGAGCACCCATTCAATATCATGACAATCAAATCAAGCAGAAAAGAAAATTCAAGCCGTTCTGGAAAGCCGGACTTTACCCGACGCACTCAGCGTGCTCCCAGAAAAGAGCAGACCCGTGAACGAGGTATTTATGCAGCAAGGCTCGGCCAGATACGGGACGTACTGAGCGAGGTTCTCAAATGGAAACACCCGGCAGATGCGGTTCTGTCTGCCTGGTTTCGTGCCAATAAATCCCTGGGTGGACGAGACCGTCACGAGGTGGCCGAAGCCGTTTTTGACGTATTGCGTCATCTGCGCCGCTACCGACAGTATGCGGAAAGCGGGACCGGACCGGCACTTGAGCGTCTGGCCATGCTGGGTCTGGCATCTGTCGTCGGAAAAGAGGCCATTGCCGCCCAGGTTTCCGAAGAGGAAAAAGGCTGGCTGTTGCGCATGGATACGATTGATCCCGCTTCGCTGGCGCCTGAAATCCGCGGCAGCCTGCCTGACTGGTTGTATGGCTACCTTGGTCCAATGGAAAACGCTGAAGCACTGATATCAGCACTCAATACTCGTGCTCCTCTGGATTTGAGGGTCAATCCTTTGAAAGTCGATCGTGATACGGTACTGAACCAGATGCGCGAGTCTCCGGTAGCTCAGTTCGACCCGCAGCCTACACCGTATTCGCCCTGGGGCATTCGTCTTAACGGTAAACCTGCGATTCAGCGGTGGACCCTGTTTGAAAACGGATCGCTGGAAGTCCAGGATGAGGGAAGCCAGCTCCTGGCATTGCTGGTCGCGCCTCGCCGCAGTGACATGGTGATTGATTTTTGTGCCGGAGCAGGGGGTAAAACGCTGCTGCTGGGGGCGCTGATGCGATCTGCGGGGCGCCTTTATGCCTTTGATGTCTCATCGGCACGCCTTGCCAAGGCGAAACCGCGCATTGCTCGCAGCGGGCTGTCTAACGTCACTCCCATCGCCATTTCCAGCGAAAATGATGCGCGCGTAAAACGACTGGCAGGCAAGGCAGACAAAGTGCTTGTGGATGCACCATGCACGGGGGTGGGTACCTTGCGTCGCAATCCGGATCTTAAATGGCGCCAGTCTCCGGCCAGTGTGCAGGAACTGACTGAACTGCAGGCACGCATTCTTAACAGTGCCGCCCGCTGTGTCGCGCCAGGCGGGCGTCTGGTGTATTCAACCTGCAGTGTGTTGCCGCAGGAAAACGAGATGCAGATTGATGCATTCCTGGCCTCTCATCCGGAATTTACACTGCTGAATGTGCAGGACGTGCTGAGTGACCGCTGTCCCGACCTGGGCATGACAACGCCTTATCTGAAACTGCGTCCGGATG
>JBEBTQ010000109.1:0-9386 GCA_040393685.1 Advenella kashmirensis
ATGCTGGGGGAGAATTTCTGGATGCCCCAATGACGCGCACGCCAAAAGAAGCCGCCGAAGGACGGCTGAATCTGATAGTAGGCGGCGATCGTGATGTATTTGACCGCTGCCTTCCGGTCCTGGAGTGCTATGCCGAGAATATTACCCATGCCGGCACCGTGGGATCCGGTCATCGCATGAAACTGCTGCATAACTACGTGTCGTTGGGATTTGCTGCCGTGCTGGCCGAAGCGGCCGCCTGCGCGCATAAGGCCGGAACAGACCCACAGACGTTTTGCGAGATTCTTGCTAAAGGTGGAGGTGCAGGTGTTGTTCTTGAGCGAATGCGGCCTTTTATTGAGGCCGATGATCCCTCAGGCTTTCGTTTCTCCATATCTAATACCTTGAAGGACATCAGTTATTACTGCACCATGGCGCAGGAGCAGAATGCGCAATCTCACGTTGCTCAGGCCATCAAGGCCCTTTATGGCGAGGCCACATCGGCAGGACTGGATCAGGCCCCGCTTCCGGAACTGATTCATTATTTGGAAGCATTCAGCCCGCCACCCAGTACTTTGTAAATTGTCACGCGATTCATCAGATCACTCAGTTGCAGATTCAACTGGGTTTGCTGCGCGCTGTATAGCGTTCGCTGCGCATCCAGCGCGTCCAGGTAACCATCCATGCCACTTTGATAACGTGCCCGGGCAAGCCGGTAGGCCGAGCTACCTGCATTCACAAGAGCGTTTTGCGCATCCATTTGCTCTTTCATGGTGGCGCGGATCGCAAATGCATCTGCAACTTCCTTGAATGCGGTCTGTATGGTTTTCTCGTAATCAGCAACGGCAATGTTCTTTTCCGTTTCCGATACTTTCAGAGACGCACTCAGACTACCCGCCGAAAATATCGGAATACTAATAGAAGGGACGAAAGACCAGGTCCGGTTCACGCCGTTGAACAGCGTCGACAGCTGGTCGCTGCTTTGCCCGCCAGATACTGTCAGCGATATCGTCGGGAAGAATGCGGCACGGGCGGCGCCGATTTCCGCATTCGCGGCGCGCAGCGTATGTTCGGCAGACAGTACATCAGGCCTGTCGAGCAGTACGGTTGAGCTCAGATTATCAGGAATCTGTGCCAGCGGAATCGCACCCGCGACACTGCCATCAGGCAGCAGGTTATCCGGCACCGTGGTACCCACGAGCAGTTCCAGCGCATTCCGATCCTGTTCAATCTGTGATTTCTGCTTGGCCGCATCAGCGCGAGCGCTCTCCACACTCATTCGAATCTGCGCCAGATCCAGTCCGGAAATGGCACCTTCCTTGTGACGCGCTTCGCTCAATGCAAGCGTGCGTTGCTGGCTGGCCAGGGTGTCATTGGCAAGCTTCAGTAACTGCCTGTCATTGGCCAGCGTGAGCCAGTCGCCAGCCACTTCGGCTATCAGACTCAGTTGCGCGCTGCGTCGCGTTTCTTCCGTAGCGAAGAACGTCTCCAGCGCCTGATCATTCAGACTGCGAATTCGCCCGAAAAGATCCAGTTCATAACTGCTGAATCCAATTTCGGCCGAATACTGACGACCGACCTCAGACGTTCCTGTCATGCTGGTGGCGGCGGAACTGCGCGACACCGTTTGCGATCCGCTGGCACTGATGGTAGGCAGCGATTCGGAGCGCTGTACCCGATATTGGGCCCGTGCCTTTTCGATATTCAATACGGAGACGCGCAGATCCCGGTTGTTCTCCAGCGCCAGTGCGATGACCTTGCGCAGTCGCTCATCCTGGAAGAACGACTGCCAGCTGATAGTCGATAAAGGCTGGGCCTTGCCCTGAGCCGCATTCGTCCCATCGGTGACGGAGGACTGATTGCGCCATTGCGCGGGCACCGGATTGTCTGGACGCTGATAATCAGGTGCCAGACTCATGCAGCCAGAGAGCAACAGGCTGGCAGCCAGAATGCTTAAAATTCGTGCTTTTCTCATAATTTGTCTTCTCGCGCAATGCCAAGTGCAGCGCGCTTATTACGCCCTGGGAACAGGGTACGGATAATGATGTAAAAGAGCGGGACGAAAAAGATGCCCAGCAATGTGGAAATCAGCGTGCCACCGAGTACGCCGGTTCCCAGCGAGTGTCTGGCGCCCGAGCCGGCGCCGGTGCCCAGAACCATGGGCAGGACGCCAAGCATAAAGGCCAGCGACGTCATGACAATGGGACGAAGGCGCATTTTTGCTGCCTGCAGCGTGGCCCGCAGGATCGACCTGCCCTGCTGCTCAAGCTCGCGGGCAAATTCCACAATCAGTATGCCGTTTTTGGCAGCCAGCCCGATGGTCGCCAGAAGGCCCACCTGGAAATAGATATCACTGTTCAGCCCGCGCAAGGTGGTGAACAGGACTGCCCCAAGTATTCCAACAGGAACAGCCAGCATGACCGCAACAGGAATGGTCCAGCTTTCATAAAGCGCGGCCAGACACAGAAATACAAATAGCACCGTCACCGCGTACAGCATCCATGCCTGTGTCCCCGACGCTTTTTCCTGGTAGGACATGCCAGACCAGGCATAACTGTATCCACCAGGCAGATCCGAAGCCAGCCCCGATACGGCATCCATGGCCGTACCCGAACTCACACCGCTGGCAGGTTCGCCGGTAATTTCCATTGCCTCTACACCGTTAAAACGATTGATGACCTGAGGAGCGTAAGACCAGCGACCCTTGGCAAACTCCGAGAACGGAACCATATCGCCATCCGAATTGCGAACCTGCCACCGGTCGATATCCTGCGGCAGCATGCGTGCCGTGACCTCGCCCTGTACATAAACGCGTTTGACCCGACTATTGTGCACAAAATCATTGACGTAGCTTCCGCCCAGTACCGTACTTAGCGTACTGTTGATGTCGCTCAACGTCAGATCCAAAGCGCGGGCCTTTCTATCGTCCAGATCCAGCTTGAAGGTGGGCGCATCTTCAAGCCCGTTGAATCGGACATTTGCCAGGTTTGGATTTTTTGCCGCATTTGCCAGCAGCTGCTGTCGGGCTTCGACCAGTTTTTCATGGCCATTGCCGCTCAGATCCTGCAGATGCATGGTAAAACCAGAGCTGTTGCCCAGACCGGGGATGGCCGACGGCGTAATCACAAAGACTTGCGCATCGCGCATAAGCGAAGACATCTGCTTGGTCAGCCCCGTGGAGATCTGTTCGGCCGTCTGATCACGGTCATCCCAGTCCTTGAGCCGAACAAAGCCCATACCTGAGTTCTGACTGCTGCCCGAGGTACTGAATCCGGCGACAGAAAAGACACTCTCCACGCCGGGCTGTTTCTGAATGTAGTCTGTTGCCTTTTTGATAGACTCCAGCGTGCGCTCCTGCGTTGCGCCAGGTGGCGTGTTGAACATGACCATCAGCATTCCCTGATCTTCCTGCGGAAGAAAGGAGGTGGGAAGTCGCATGAACAGTACTCCCATCAGGGCAATCAGAACGGTGTAAACCAGCAGCCCCAGCTTGCGATGACGGATAACACGTCCCACGCCTTTCTGATACCGACCTGTATTACGATCGAAAACACGGTTAAACCAGGCGAAGAACCGGCCCAGCGGGCCACGGCGAGAAACCTCGCCTCCCTGATGAATAGGTTTCAGAATGGAAGCGCACAGAGCCGGGCTGAGAGTCAGGGCCACAATTACAGACAAAATCATGGCTGCAGAAATTGTCACGGCAAACTGACGGTAAATTTCTCCTGTAGACCCGCCGAAGAAGGCCATCGGAATGAAAACGGCTGTGAGCACCATGGCAATACCCACCAGCGCGCCGGTAATCTGCGTCATGGACTTGCTGGTTGCTTCAATCGGCGAGAGTCCCTCTTCCGACATGACCCGCTCTACGTTTTCCACCACCACAATCGCATCATCTACCAGCAGGCCTATGGCAAGTACCATGGCAAACAGCGTCAGCGTATTGATCGAATAGCCCAGCAGCGAGAGCACGCCAAAGGTTCCCATCAACACCACGGGCACGGCGACCACTGGGATCAGGGTTGCACGCCAGTTCTGCAGGAACAGGTACATAATCACAACGACCAGCGCAATAGCCTCGCCCAGCGTCTTGACCACTTCCGTAATCGACAGGCTGACAAACGGCGTCGTATCGTACGCAATACTGTAGCTCAGCCCGCTGGGAAAATGCTCGCTGAGTTCCTGCAGCTTCACCTTGACCGCTTTTGACACATCCAGGGCATTGGCGCCCGTGGCCAGTTCCAGTCCCATGCCGGAAGCAGGCTTGCCATTGAACTTGGAAACCGCTGAATAATCCTGCGAACCCATTTCTATGGTTGCCACGTCTTTTAAGGTGACTATCGCGCCATTGCTATCGGACTTAAGGACAATTTCGCCAAACTGTGCAGGCGTCTGCAGACGACTGCGCGAGCTTACCGTTGCATTCAGCTGCTGACCTTTTGCAGATGGCACGCCGCCCAGTTCACCCGACGAGACATCCGCATTCTGTGCCTCAATTTCGGTTATCACATCTGAAGTATTAAGCTTGTAATGACTCAGTTTCTCTGGATCCAGCCAGATTCGCATGGCATATTCAGACCCGAAGACGTTGGCATTGCCGACCCCGTCGATCCGGCTGATGGGATCCTGTATGGTTGAGGCCATATAGTCTGAAATGTCCGTCGCATCCATGCTTCCATCTTCCGACAGAAATGCCAGCACCATGAACATGCTGCCCTGATTGGATTTGGACACGGTGACGCCCTCCTGCTGCACCGACTGAGGGAGCATGGAATTGGCCTGTGAGACCTTGTTCTGCACCTGTACCTGCGCAGTGTCGGGATTGGTTCCCGATGCGAAGGTCAGCGTTAGCTGCGCGCTGCTGGTAGAACTGCTGGATGTCATATATAGCAGGTTATCCAGCCCGGTCATTTGCTGTTCCAGAATCTGAGTGACCGAGTTCTGCACGGTATCTGCATTGGCGCCGCTATAAGTGGCGCGAATCGAAATGGATGGCGGCGCAATGTCCGGATACTGTTCAACTGGCAGCGACAGAATGGAAATCATGCCGGCCAGTGTGATAACAATTGAAATAACCCAGGCAAAGATGGGCCGCTTGATGAAAAATTGAGCCATGACTTTGTTGCTTACCTGTTATTGGTCTTGTTTAACGTTGCTGGCGACTTCGGTCGATGAACCTTCTGCGGGGTCCACAGCGGCAACTTTGTTGTCAACCTCTACGGTCTTGACGACATCGCCACTTTTGATTTTTTGCGTACCTTCTACCACAACCCGGTCTCCCTCTTTGACGCCCGAGGAAACGACCCATCGATCGCCTACAGCCTGACCCAGCTGCAGGATTCGCTGCGCGACCTTGCCTGATTCATCGACAATCCACGCGGTTGCCTCACCCTTGTTATTGCGGGTGACAGCTTTTTGCGGTATCAGCATTGCCTGGGCATTGATCGCCATTGATAACCGGGTCTTGACGTACATGCCCGGCAAGAGGTCGCCATCGGGATTGGGAATGACCGCACGGATATTGACGGTACCGGTCTCCTCATCGACTTCGGAAGCCACTACTTCCAGCGTGCCGGCGTGCTCGTACTCGCTCCCGTCCTCGAGCAACAGCGTCACAGGAATTTTGCCTTCGACTGACGTCAGGGTGCCATCCTTGACCATTTTTCGCAGACGCAGCAGCGCCGATCCGGATTGGCTGACGTCCACATACATGGGATCAAGCTGGTTGATTTTGGCAAGTGCCGTGGTCTGCTCAGCCGTCAGAAGCGCACCTTCCGTGTAGCTGGACGTACCGATAATGCCGGAAATAGGAGCACGGATTTTTGTGTAATCCAGATTGATACGTGCCTGCTCCACATCCGCCTTGGCAATCTGTACCGCTGCTTCGGCCTTCTTCAATGTGGCCGCCGCATCATCGCCATCCTGCCTGCTGGCGGCATCCATAGCCATCAGGCGTTTGGTCCGCGCCGCCTTTGGTTTGGCTGACAGCAGTTCCCCCTGTGCCTCGGCAAGCGTGCCTTTTTTGCTTTCGTAGCTGGCCTGATAGGACGCCGAATCAATCTCATACAGTACATCGCCCGCTTTGACCAGGCTGCCTTCCTTGAAGAGACGCTTGCGCAGAATCCCACCCACCTGCGGCCGGACCTCAGAAGATTGGTAGGCACGGGTGCGACCTGCCAGTTCGTTTGAAATGGGCAGACTCTCTGTTTTTACTGTTGTAACCCCAACTTCTACCTGCTGCTCTGGCGGCATCTGCGATTGCTCCTTGCATGCCGACAGCAAAAACAGTGGAACAATAAGCAGCGCCAGGGCGCGGTGCCGGAACGAGTGGCTCGTGAAAACTTGCATATCCTGATCTCAATTGGATTTGTGATACCGGTATCGTAAAAATCAAATGTGAGCAAAATATGAAGAATTGGTTTCTTAGGGTTTATGGGGCATCGCGACGATATACTTCGTCGCTATACTGAAGGCTCGTGTGGAAACGCACTCTTACCTTTGCCATACCATGAAATTCAGTCTGACCGTCAAGCTTTTTCTCGCCGTCCTGACCGTTTGCGCGGCCGTCATGGTCATGCAGGCCATGGCCATGCGATACAGTTTTGAACACGGGTTCCTGGGCTATTTGAACGATCAGGGTCGAGATAGCATGCAGGAGGCACGTCCGCTCATTGAAAAGGCTTACAGAAAACATCAGAACTGGGATTTTGTACGCCACAATCTCAAAGCCTGGTTTGACACCTTGCGGCCGCCCCTGGACTCCGATGAAAGGTTCAGAAGCCCTTCCGCTGCAGATCAGTCCGGTGCCATCGTACGCATGGGGCTGCTGGATAAGGATCTGACCTGGCTGGCGGGCAACCCGACAGTGAACAAGGATTCCCTGCGAGCGCCGATTATTGTTGATGGCAAAACGGTAGGCTGGCTCGCCATGATACCTTTTGAAAACGTTCTGGCGCCTGGTGAATCGCGTTTCCTGGAATCGCAGTTGCAGGTGATGGTGCTGATCGCCACCATTTCAATCATCATTGTGGCCCTCTTCGCTTTCCTGATTGCTCGCAGCATCCTCAACAGAATCCGCAATATGGCGGCGGCGACCCATGCGCTGGCACAGGGAAATTATGCCTCACGCATTTCACCCGGTTCACACGATGAGCTGGGTGCGCTGGCGGACGACTTCAACAGAATGGCGCAGGCACTGGAAAATAATGAGCAAACACGGCGCGCCTTTATGGCCGATATTTCACATGAATTGCGCACTCCCCTGGCAGTTGTGCAGGCGGAGATCGAAGCCATTCAGGACAAAATACGCAGTCCCAGCGAAGAGTCGCTGTCAGTCATGCATCAGCAGGTGCTGCAACTGAATAAACTCATTGGCGATCTGCATGATCTGTCGCTGACGGATGCCTCCCTGCAATACAAAATGGTATCGCTGGATCTGGGTTCTCTGGTTCGAGATGCCGCCGCAGGCATGCAGCGCAGATTCGAAAACGCCAATCTGACCCTGACACTTGACCTGCCGACAAGACCTTTATATTTCAAAGGGGATGAAAGTCGCCTGAAACAGCTGTTTTCCAACCTGCTGGAAAACACCCTGCGATATACCGACCCCGGAGGCAAGGTAATGATCAAAGGTGAGCAACAGTCTGACGCCATCACGATTGTGATCGCCGACAGCGCGCCAGGGGTGGATCCTGCCAACCTGGAACGACTGTTTGAACGCTTTTACCGCATTGAAGTATCGCGCAGCCGGGCCAGCGGCGGCAGCGGCCTGGGTCTGGCGATCAGTCGCAATATCGTTGCGGCCCATAATGGCACAATCCATGCGCGAGCCTCTGAACTGGGTGGCATCGCAATTAATATTTCATTTCCCGGCATCTGAATGCGTCCACGACATCGTCAATAGCATTTCCATGAACAAGAATATCTCTTCGGCCCCTGGCCACATTCTGATTATTGAAGACGAACCTCGGCTGGCCGCCGTTCTGGGCGACTACCTGAGCGCCTCAGGTTACACCCATCACTGGATCAGCAACGGTCTTGATGCCGTGGCCGCGTTTCACGCAGAGAAGCCGGATCTTGTTCTGCTCGATCTGATGCTGCCCGGACGCGGCGGTCTGGATATTTGCAGGGAAATTCGCCTGGGGAGTCAGACACCAATTATCATGATGACCGCTCTGGTTGAGGAAATCGACCGCCTGATCGGACTGGAAAGCGGTGCCGACGATTATGTTTGCAAGCCTTTCAGTCCAAGAGAGGTGGTCGCCAGAACGGCGGCTGTGTTGAGACGGCATCGTTATGTACCCGATGCAGACAAGTCCGGCACTCTGGTGATTGATGAAGACGCCTATCGTGCGCGGGTACACGGTAAGGAACTGGATCTGACGCCGATAGAATTCAATCTGCTGCTTTTCTTCTATCGATCCCAGGGACGCGTGCTATCACGCGATCAGGTACTGGCGCAGATTTACCCCGACCACCGCATCGTTACCGATCGCACCGTAGACACCCACGTAAAAAACCTGCGCAGAAAGCTGACCGAAGCCGGCGGCAGCGAAGACTGGATCCGATCCATCTACGGCGTGGGCTACAAAATGGAAGGAGTTGATTGATAAAGCTTTTCCCACCCACTACGCTTCGTCATACGCTTATTTATTCTGCGCAACGTATCGTTTGAAACCGTAGCGCTCAAAGATGCCTATGCCTTCGTCGGAACGAATAAAGTCCAGCCATCGTTGGGCGGCTTCCTTGTGCTCTGCATTCTTTGCGATCGCACCTGCATATATGGCAGTTGTGTTTTGTGCGGCCGGGATCTCAACGTGACTGATAGGGTGGCCCGCCATTTCCTGAAACGCCGCTTCCGATTGCCAGGTCACGCCTGCATCGACTTTACCCTGCATAATCCACAAGGGTGTCTGACGGTGATGAATATGCGTCAGGGTTGTTGAGCCGTCTTTAACTTTGTCTTCATAAACCTGGCTGGTTAAGGCTTTACCACCTGCTTTGTCGAGCGAAGACTTGATCTGTCTGGCAACCCCTTCCCATTCGGGATTGGGCATAGCAAGTCGCACGTCAGCATCACCCAGCGCCTTCAGATCCTTGATGGCTTTAGGATTATTCTTGGCCACCATGATTGTCAGCGTATTGATTGCATATGGTACGGCCGGTGCCTGCAGAAGTCCCGCATCGATCTGGGTTTGCACGGCCTTCAGTCCGGCAAGATAGAGGTCGGGTCTGACCGTCCAGGTCATATTGCCTACGGTCACTGTGCCACCGGCTTTCATTTGCCGAACAAGCAGACCCGGTGGGATTGTTTCCCAGTAAAGATGGCCTTTGTATTCGGGGTATTTGGCTTCGAAAGCGTGAACCAGTGGCGCCATGGCGAAGAAGTAATTACCTCCGACATAAAG
>JBEBTQ010000110.1:0-9342 GCA_040393685.1 Advenella kashmirensis
AGTTCGGCGGTAATATCCGTGGCCAGTACCTTGCCGTATTCCACACCCCATTGGTCAAACGGATTCAGGCCCCATATGAGACCCTGCACAAATACCTTGTGTTCATAAAGCGCCAGCAGGGCGCCCAGAGAGAAGGGCGTCAGACTTGGCATCATAATCAGGTTTGAGGGACGACCCCCAGGGTGGACCTTGTGTTTTGCCAGCCTGCGGGCCTCGTCCTCGGACAGCCCAGCATCCATACTCTCCTGCACAGCCTGCTCGTAGGTCTTGCCATTCATCAGCGCTTCGCGCTGTGCCAGGCAGTGCGCAAGCAGCTGAATATGGTGTTCCTTCCAGCCATGGTCCTCATGCTGGCAGGCAATAAAGTCCACCGGTGCACCGTCGCTGCCCTGATGCAGCCACTGGAAGAAAGTGTGCTGTGCATCTGTTCCCGGCATGCCCCAGACCGCGGGGCCCGTGGGCACTTCGATTGGGTTGCCATCCAGATCCACTGACTTGCCCAGCGATTCCATCTCCAGCTGCTGGATGTAGGGAATCAGATTGGCCAGGCGTGAATCATAAGCGGAGATATTCAGCGACCCGTAACCCAGCACACTTCGGTTGGCGACGCCGGCCAGCGCCAGTTGCACCGGCGCATTCTGCTCCACGGGGGCGGACAGAAAATGATCGTCCATGGCCTTGGCGCCGCTTTGCAGGCCCGCTACCACGTCTGGCCCTACGGCCAGGCCGGCGGCTACGCCCACGGCAGACCAGATGGAAAAACGGCCGCCTACCCAGTCCCAGAACCGGAAAATCTGACTTTGCTGCAAGCCCCAGGCCTTGGCCGCTTCTGCATTGGCCGTCACCGCAATGACCTGGTTCAGCGGTTGTGCAATACCAGCTGCCTTCATCCATTCGATGGCGCGCTTGGCATTTTCCAGCGTTTCGGCGGTTTTGAAGGATTTACTGGCAACCACCACCAGCGTCTCGCGCGGATCCAGACCGGCCAGGCCGCCCTCGACCGCGTGTCCGTCAATATTGGCCACAAACCGGATATTGCGCCACATGCCTGCGTAGCCAAAGGCGCCAACCACCAGACGCACGCCCCAGTCGCTGCCGCCAATTCCGATGTGCACGATATTGCGCCAGCGTCGTTCACTGTCGCTGCGTCGGACAAACTCCAGAGCCCGGTTGCGCTCTTCGGCCACCTCGGCGGCCGGCCGCGGTGCACGCAGCTCGGTATGCCAGGCAGCGCGGTTCTCGGTCGTATTGACCGGCTCACCGTCAAAAAGCGCCTTGCGCGCCTGCGGAAAATGACGAGCCTCCAGCAGGGCGCCTGCCGTCTGCTGTACCGCCGTCCCATAGGGCTGCGCGGTCAGGTCAATCTGCATGCCCGCCGCTTCGATAATTCTGGGCGTAGGCGCCAGCCGGGGCGCCTGCTTAATGGCTTTTGCATAATCCTGCCATTCGGACAGCGCAGTCAGCGACTTCTGTGATTGCGATTTAGTATTCAAGTTCTTCCTGCCAAAACAATTTCAGGGTTATGAAAAAACAATGTGACATCAAGTATAACGTAGCTGCAAAAGGCAACAGCATTCGGATGGCAACCGCCTGAAACAGTCGCTTGCGTTCAGAGCGCAACGGTTTTCGATTGTTTTATTTTCCCCGAATGTTACAGGCACATCTAAAGCAGTAAACTAGCTGCTTTATTTCCAGATTCGTAGTGTAATACACCCCATGTATCATTAGGATCCGACCCTGAAACGTGACTGAACTCATTCCTGCGCGCCGCTTCGATCGATTTTTCGAACAGCTCCTGTTCTCCCGGGTGTTCTCGATTGCTATCGGCTGGTGCCTTTGTGTGGCCTTGCCCTATGTGCTGATGTGGGGCCCCGCGGCCTTGTGGTCTCCCGACAGGGGCCAGATGACTGCAGCAGGCGTTTCAACGCTGGCCCTGCTTCTGTCCAATATCGCCGTCTATCGTCTGCTTACCCGCTACCCCGGTGGCAGGAACGCTGCATTTGTGGCGCCGCAAGTGCTGGCCATCTACCTCACCCTGTCATTGATTGTTCTGCTTTTCAGGCTCGACGTATCCCGCTTTCTGCTGTTTGCCAGCGGTCTGATCGCATTGTTCTGGCTGCATATTGAATTCATGGTTCTGCAACGACTCAAGATGGTCAAGCTTGCCATCATCGATATGGGACGAGCTATCGAGCTCACCAATATCACCTACATCGACACGCGTATCCTGAAAATCCCCGACCTGCAGGAAATCCGATATGACGGGGTGGTGGCTGATTTTGATGCCATTGACGGAACCTGGGAGCGGTTCCTGACGCGATGCGTGCTCAGAGGAATCGCGGTCTACAATGCCAAGCACTTGCTGGAGTCCCTGACCGGTCGTGTTTCCATCCGCAAAATGTCTGAAAACGACATCGGTTCCTTACTGCCCAGCCGTAACTACGAGCGACTCAAGTTCCTGTTTGATGTCGTGATTGTTCTGCTCACACTGCCCGCAGTGCTTATCATCTGTGCCATTACCGCAGCCTGTATCCGGCTGGATAGTCCTGGCCCCATTCTGTATACGCAAACCCGCATCGGTCGTGGAAACCGACCCTTCACGGTATATAAATTTCGCAGCATGTGCTGGACCGAAAACCAGAACGAAGCGTTTGCAGAGGAAGGGGATGGCAGGATTACCCGGGTCGGACGTATTATCCGGAAGCTTCGCATTGATGAACTTCCACAGTACATCAACGTCATCAGGGGTGAAATGAGCCTGATTGGACCGCGTCCGGAACAGCCCAGCTTTGTCGAAGAGTTCGACGAACTTATCCCTTTCTATAGCTACCGGCACGTTCTCAAACCCGGCATTACCGGCTGGGCGCAGGTGCGGTCCGGCTACGCGGCGGATGTCGACGAAACGCAAATAAAGATAGAACACGATTTTTATTACATCAAGAATGCATCGTTTGCGCTGGATATTTATATTATTTTTCTGACGATTAAAACCGTATTAACCGGTTTCGGCGCGCGCTGACGGGCTGCGCAGCCGCAAACTGCAGTATTATTTCAAAGTGTCATTTTACGGTTGAGTATTGCAAATGCCATTTAAGTCCGGCACTGTCAGACAATGAGAACAGATCTATCCGTTATTCTCAATCTGCACAATGAAACCGAGTTTCTCAAACGTACCTTCGCATCCTTGCGACAGGCTGCCGCGTATGCGAGCGCGCAGGGTATAACGATCGAACTCGTCGTGGTTCTGGATAATTCGCCGGCAGCCGCGCGCGACTGGGTGCAGTCTTATCCTTATGTAGAATACGCTAAATTTCAAATCGTTGAAGTGGATAATCGTTCGCTGGGGTTGTCGCGTAATGCCGGAATCAGTGCAGCAAGCGGTGACTATATTGCAACTGCAGATGCTGATGATCTGGTGTCGTATAACTTTTTCAGCGCGATGTACGATACGGCGAGAGCAGAGGGACCCGATTCCATTGTTTGCGCTCAGCACGCCTGCTCCTTTGGCGACGCATCTTATTGGCGGGTCTATTCAGGAAGTGATGTCATCAGCCCCATCGCCCTTTTTGGTGGCAATCCATTTGCATCACGCATATTGGCGCACCGTTCGGTCTTTGAAAAGATACCTTATCAGGACTCACCCAACGAAGTCAGTGCGTTTGAGGACTGGCATTTCAATTGTGAGGCGATTGCCAGCGGATACCGCTACTGCATAGCACCGGACGCCATTTTGTTTTATCGCCAGCGTGCCGACAGTATCATGGGTCGGTCGCGACATCACATCATGCGATATTCGCGTCTGTTCAGTCTGAATCTGTACGAGAAGTATTGTGGCGCAGCAAATCATGATATTGCACAAACGACAAGTTCTGATTATGCCGGCCTGCCGGATGTTCGCGATCTGCTCAGTTCTGCGCTTGTTACTGAATTGGTTCTCGCTGCGGGCGAAATAGATCCGGCCATCAATCTTGAGCGGATCGCCACGGCGCCTGTCGGATATGCCAGAACCACAACAATCTCGCCGGGCTGCGCGTATTATGAATGCGTTCAGCACATTCGTGACAAGGTATTCACGGACGTGTTCGTCATGTCTTACGATGGCGTCAACCTTGCGGGACAGAAACTGCTTGCCATTGCGCGCAGGCAAATCGCGGACGATCCGCAACGAAGAATTCTACTGATTCAAGGCATGCCAAATTTGCCGGACGCGGAAATATTGCATTCCGATCAGATCACAGTTGTGAATCTGTACGAGACATGTCAGAGATGGCACGAGGCACAGGATGACCTTCTTGCCTTGAGACTGATACAGACGGTGGGCAAGCATGCCACGCTGCATCTGGATACGGGTTCATTGACTTTCAGAATTTTCAGACAGTTCAGTGCTGCGGTGGAGAACGGCTCGCGCTTTTACTACTTCAGACAGCTTTTGACTGAAACGGACACGCTGTCAGATTCGGACGCGTTCAATTTCCTGTCTGAATGCTCAGGTTGCATTGAGTCCATATTGGTGGATAATCCAAAGGCAATAGCATTTCTTGATGCCCGCCTGCAGTTGCAGGCGGGTCAACGCATTGAGCTCATGCCAGACGTGATAGAGTCTAGCGCATGATGGCCCGTCTGCTATCTGTAAAACCACGTCTTGCGTTCCCTGGCAAAGATAGAGTGAGCGCGCCTGGAGTCACACTACTTTTACGAGTATACGATCATGTCTGATCCCGAAAACGCCCTCAAATTAGCTGCTGCCTTGCGTAACGACATCCTGTCGAATGCGCAGCTGAAGTCGCAGTTACTGACATTCGCAGAACACGATGCCGTGTATATCCCTTGTGCAGGAAATTTGGGCGATGGACTGATAGGCCTGGGAACACTTGATCTGTTCCGGGCTTTCGGAGTGAAATCTCGCGTGCACGATTCCCTGAAACAGGGAGTCCTGCCTCCGTCCGGGTATGCGATTCTTGGCGGTGGAGGCGGGTGGTTCGACGGACTCTGGGGGCATTATGCGGAGGTTTTGCAAACGTTTCTTGAGCAAGGCGGTCAGGTCCTGATTCTGCCCAGCACCGTACAGGGATTCCAGGATTTTTTCGAAAAATATGCCCCGCAGATCACGATCTTTGCGCGAGAGCAGAACACATTTGACAGGCTCGTAAAGTATAGAGGCATGGAATCAAGGGTCCATCTGACGCATGATCTTGCCTTTGTTGCTGACCTGAGTGTCTTTGAGGAAGATATCAACAAGGCCAGGCTGAATAGCCGCGAGGGGACGCTGAACATTTTTCGGGAAGATGAAGAGTCAAGTACGACAGGGCATAGGAAACACAATTATGATTTGTCGTTATTGTGGAACGCAATTGCATGGCACGATACGCAAGAATGCATACGTAAGTTGCGGCCGGTAGTACAGCTGCTGGTGCAAAAACAGGTCGTGCACACAGATCGGTTGCACATGAGCATACTGGCGACCATTCTTGGCTGCGATGTGTTCATGTATCCAAGTCGCTACTTCAAGAATCAGGCCGTTTTCGATTATTCGCTCTCGTCGTTTCCCAATGTGCAGTTCTCCCACGATCCCAGCGCGCACATTACCACGTCATTGCCCGCCGCAGAGTCGCCGCACGCATCCGATGACATCGACGTTCTGAGAAAAAAGCTCGTCGATTATGAACAGGCGTATCACACTATCAATGATGAACTGCAACTGACGCGAGACCGTAATGTCGAGTATTCGCGTCATATGGACGAGCTGCGAAACGCGAGTCCGCATGATGACGAGCTATTGCAGCTGCAATGTCAGATTTCTGCGCTTACTGATAAGCTGGAAATGACGCAGGCGGAGTTTGAGCGCTATAAAACAGAAGCCCGGCAGCATGAGCAGATGCTGCAGGAGGAACACAGTCTGGCTTTGCGAGAACAAACCGCGTTTGTTCAGTCACGTGGCTATCGAGTCTGGAGCAGTTATAACCGGTTATATCGAATGCCTGTGGTCGGACCGGTACTGACTGGCTTGCGCAATCTTGTCAAAAAACTCAGGTAAACGGAATCCGGAAAAAACTGAAACGGAAGTTATTAACCGTTGCTGATGACGTGTGCTAAGAACGGTTGTGGCTTCTTAAGAATTTACGGTATATGAAGGCTCGTATTCCGTTTGGCATCACTCTTACCGGAACCCGGGTTATGACGTTTGTGAGAAACTGGGAGAGGCTCAGAAAGCCGCTCTTATAGAAGCGGTATTGAAAGCCGATTTCATTTCGGGCATAGGTCAGCCCGCCGCGCCGTTCGAACATGGGATTTCCTGCACGAGCGTAAACCAGCACAGAAGAAAGATTTGCCACAACGCAATTGTTCATCAGCATCCGAATCCACAGCCCGTAGTCTTCGTATAACAGATCATCCTGATAACTGCCCGCTTTAATCACATCTGACTTTCTGAACATTGCCGTCATGTGATTGATCGGATTGCGCTTCTTTGCAAACCGACAGATGTCGTCGACCTTGAGCGGAACATTGCGACTGGCATAAACCTGGTCCGGTGTGGATTCAAACTCCAGTATTTGCCCCCCCAGCAGGCTAGTTTCGGGATGCCCGGCAATATAGTCCAGTTGTTGTCGGAAACGGTCGGGACAACAAATATCATCGCTGTCAAATCGCGCAACCCACTCCTCGCGGCATATCTGCAGACCCGCATTCAGCGCCGGTCCCAACCCCTGGTTGACGGCAAGAGCAACGATTTCCATCGGCAGTTGCGATGAGAAGGACTGCAATACATTCTCAAGCTGCACAGGAACCGGGCCGTCTTTGACGACGACGACCTGGCTTGGCTGAACCGAGTTTGCAACCACACTGTCCAGCGCTGCTCGCAGAAAATCGGCATTGTCATTTTTATATATCGCCATGAGCAGTGCGAAGGAAATGTCGTTTTTCATCGAATATGTAATATTTTGGTCGTGTAATTGCGCGCAAATAGGACACTTTCCAGTCAGGAGATGTTACCATTTTGAAAAAAATGGAAGACATTTTTTGCAAGCCCGATCTAGAAAATCACAGACTTCCACCAAGGTAAACAGCGCGTGAACATTTCCAATGAGCAAACTCCCCCACGGGTCGCCGTTATTGTACCGTGTTACAACGAGGCAGCAGCAATTGGCACCGTAATCCGGGATTTCACAGCCGCTTTACCCGAAGCCGACATTTACATCTTCGACAACAATTCCAAAGACAACACATCTGAGGTTGCTCTGGCTGCCGGTGCACAGGTATTTCATGTAAGTAAAAAAGGGAAGGGCAACGTCGTCCGGCGCATGTTTGCGGACGTCGAGGCTGATGTGTACATCATGGTTGACGGTGATGCCACCTACCACGCTCCATCGGCACCTGCCATGGTTGAAAAACTGCTGAACGAGAACCTGGATATGCTGGTGGGGTGTCGTGTTGACGAAGGTGCAAAAGAGAATTATCGTCGCGGCCACCGTTTTGGTAACCGTATGCTGACCGGGTCCGTTATGCAGATATTCGGGGGCCAGTTTACCGATATGCTTTCGGGCTATCGTGTTTTCTCCCGACGTTTTGCCAAGTCCTTCCCAAGTTTGTCCTCCGGTTTTGAAATCGAGACCGAGCTGACAGTGCACGCGCTTGAAAACTCCATGCCATACGGAGAAATGAGCACACCTTACGGTGCGCGCCCCGAAGGGTCTGAAAGCAAGCTGTCGACTTACAAAGATGGCATGCGCATTGCCCGGACCATTGGTCGTCTTTATATGTTCGAGCGCCCACTGGCTTGTCTGTCGATTCTGGCGGGACTGTTTGCCCTGATCGCAGTGATTCTCACGATCCCGCTATTTCTTACCTGGCTTGAAACCGGTCTGGTTCCACGTCTGCCGACAGCGGTCGCTGCAACAGGGCTGTCCATATTTGCAATGCAGCTCTTTGTGGCCGGAATTATTCTGGATTCCATTGGTAAAAGTCGACGGGAAATGCGCCGGTTTGCCTATCTGGCCATACCCCTGGTCTCCAGATCGCGCGAATGAAGCTTTTCAGACAGATGCTGATGTTTGGCCTGGTCGGCACAGCAGGATTTATTACCGACACGGCTGTCCTGTATCTGTTCAAGGATAGCGTGGGAAATTACTGGGGCAGGGCAATCTCTTTCCCTTGCGCTGTGTTTGTAACCTGGATATTGAATCGTAACTTCACATTCCGGGATAAAAGCTCCAATAAGAGTTCCGCGCAGGAGTTTGTGCACTATTTTGTCATGATGATTGCCGGCGGCGCGGTCAACTATCTGACTTATGCGGCGCTGGTACTCTGGTTTCCGGTTGTCAGCCAGCATCCGATAATAGGGGTGGCGGCAGGCAGCCTGACGGGTATGATCGTCAACTATCTGCAGTTGCGCCTGGTCATGTACAGGCATGAAAAGGTATGAACATTGTGCGAGCTCCGGTCAAGCCATTTCGAATATGGGACCTGATACCTCTGGTGGGTTTCGCATTCTGTGCGTTTGCCTTTTATCCGGGCATCATGACGCCGGATACGCTGGATCAACTGACACAGGCCAATACTCAGACCTTCAATGACTGGCATCCGCCCATGATGGCATGGCTCTGGTCATTGCTCAATTCAGTGTTTCCCTCCACTTCCGGGTTTCTTTTCCTTGATCTCTTCCTGTTATGGTTCGGCCTGTTTACCATTGAACGCAGCATAGCTCATCGCTATTCTCCGGCGGTATATCTTCTTGGCATCATGCCATTTGTGATCAATCTGTCCGGCATGGTCTGGAAAGATGTTGCCACAGCTTATCTTCTCATGTGGGCGGTGATTTTTACTCTCAGGGGTAAGACATACTGGAATCTGACGGGGTTTTCTCTCTGTATTTTTTTGGGAATCGGCGTTCGCTACAATTCGCTGTTTTCGTGTATTCCTCTGATTATTGCTTATTTCTGCCTTTGGAATGCGCAGCGTAACCGTAGCTGGGGCAAATTTCGGATCCTGGCAGTTTCCCTGGTGTTCTTTGTCGCTCAGCTGCTGTGCCTGAATGTTTTCACTTATCACTGGCTTAAGGCGGAAAGGTCCACGCCACAGATCGTCATCATGGTTGACGACCTGACCTATATTTCAAATTACATTGGAAAATCGCTGGTCCCAGGAATCAATATGGAAACACTGGGTCGTAGCTCGCAGGTGTCAGTCAATGACAATGTCTTTCGATTCAATAAATTTCTGGACTACCGTGATGTCAAGGAAAGCTGGAAACAGGCAATACGGGAATATCCTGTCATCTACCTGAAATTCCGCGCCAAGGTATTTCTGCGGTTCCTTGGTGTGTCGCTGACCCCGCCTTTTGATCTT
>JBEBTQ010000111.1:0-9304 GCA_040393685.1 Advenella kashmirensis
AAACAGACAAGGAGTACAAGATGGTAGTAACCGATATTTATGAATCTCGTACCAGCGGAACGGCGGCAATTATTGCGAGACAGGAACCGGTAGTGTATGGCAGCGGCAAGTATGCAGATGCACTCACTGCCGAGCAGATCGCATCTTACGAACGCGACGGTTTTCTGGTGCTGGACAATCTGTTCAATGAACAGGAAGTCAAGGAACTGATGGATGAAGTTCTGGCAATGACAAAAGATCAGAAAATTGCCAACAGCAATGAAGCCATCACCGAACCTGGCAGTAATGCCGTGCGGTCCATTTTCCGTGTACATGCCCTGAACAAGGCGATTGACAAGCTCTCGCGTGATCCGCGTCTGATTCATGTCGCACGCCAGATTCTGGGATCAGAAGTCTATTTGCATCAGTCCCGTGCGAACCTGAAACCCGGTTTCAAGGGTAAAGAGTTCTACTGGCATTCTGATTTTGAAACCTGGCACACTGAAGATGGCATGCCGCAAATGCGCGCGCTCAGTTGTTCTGTACTGCTGACCGATAATAACGAATGCAATGGTCCGCTGATGGTTGTGCCTGGCTCACAGCGTCAGTTTATTTCCTGCCGTGGTATTACACCAGACGAAAACTATAAAAAATCATTGAAGGCACAGGAATATGGCGTGCCCGATCCCCTGAGTCTGGAACTGCTGGCAGAGCAGGGTGGCATTAAGGCGATCACAGGCAAAGCCGGTTCTGTCGTGTTTTTCGATTGCAATACCATGCATGGTTCAAACGGAAATATTTCGCCCTGGCCACGTGCCAATGTTTTCATGGTATACAACAGCGTCGAAAATACCCTGAATGAGCCGAAGTATGGTCTGGCGCCACGTCCTGAATATATCGCTACACGCGAGAAAATGGACGTGCTCGAACCGCTGGATTCGCTGCAGGAAGTGGCCTGATTATTGCCGGTTGCCCGCCATTGCATTTGGCGGGCCATCGACAAAACCCAGCTGCCGGCTGATTCGCTGTGCCTGGTCGCGAACAGTGTTTGCGGTCGGGCCGGTGAGCGTGGCGTCGAAGCTGCCACTGGCCCCCAGTACGGTAACGACGGCAGCAACCTGTCCGGCGAAATTGAAGATGGGAGCAGCAACCGCGCTGATCCCTTTCAGATTGGTATCGATAACTGTGGTGCAGTGATACCGACTGATATCCTGCTGCACTTTTCCTATCAGGGTGTCCAAAGACTCGCCCAATTCCGGAATGTCCACCTGTTCAGGATTGAAGCTAAGGCCCTGCGAATCGTCAGCACCTTGCGGAGCCAATACGCGACGGCTATGAACATAACGACTGAATTCTTCGTTGGCCATTCTGCGTACCAGCGGTTCATCATGCATGCCCAGAAATACACGACCTGTGGCAGAGGTGAGCAGAGGCAGAACCGATCCAACCCTCACATTGACAGTCACAGGCAACATGGGCTCTTCCATGCGAACGATGGTCGGGCCTTTGTTTCCCATCACTGCAATGAAACTGGTAATTTGCAACTGCTCGCACAGGGCGATCAGCCCCGGTTCAGCAATGCGTATCGGGTCTGCCTGATGCATGGCCGCCAGGCCAATAAGCATGGTGTCCAGACCCAGAATATAGTGTTGCGAGACGGGATCCTGAATGACCAGTCCACCGTCGATCAGGCTGACCAGATACCGATGCAGCTTGGCAGGATTCTCATCAATGGATGATGCCAGTGCGGTAAGAGTAGCTCTGCCGCCGAGGCGCGCCAGTCCCTTCAGAACTGCAACAACCGTATCTGCTGACTGTACGCTTTGACGACGTTCGCGATTACGCTCAGGCTTCATAGATCCAGCACAACTCGTTTGCCTTTCGCGCGCGAACAGCAGCTCATCATTTTTTTGCCGGATGCTCTTTCTGATCGGGTAAGTACGACGTCTCTGTGATCAAGTTCGCCATCAAGAACGGCCACTTCACAGGAGCCGCATAGTCCTTCTTCGCAATCACTCTGAATATCGATATTTGCCGCGCGCAAGGCTTCGAGCAGGGTTTGATCGGCCCCTACCTTCACAGTAATACCAGTCTCTTTCAGCTCTGCATCGAAGGCGTGTTCATTTTCAGGATTCAGTTTGCCCAATGTGGACTGGAAATGTTCGATGCGCAGCGCATCTTCCGGCCAGTGCTGACACAGTTCGGCAAGGGCATCCGTCATGCGCAGCGGACCACAGGAATAAATCTGTGTCTTTTTATCCGGTTCCCCCAGAATTGTTGCCAGATCTGCGCGGCCGCTTTCATCGGCTGCGTGTACATGCAGTCTGTCACCGTGCAGCTCAATCAGTTCGTTGAGCATTGCCATATTTTTTCGACTGCGCCCACAGTAGTGAAGCTGGTAATCGATTCCTTTTTCTTTGGCCGTTCTTGCCATGGCGCTCACTGGTGTAATGCCAATGCCACCTGCAATAAAGATGACCTTTGTGGCCTGTTCGTCAAAATGAAAATGGTTGCGTGGCCCGCGGATACTGACGGTCTTCCCGGGTTGAATGTGCTCGTGAACCCAGGCGGAGCCGCCGCGGCCGGCCGTTTCGCGTAGCACGGCGATCTCCAGGGCCCGCTGGTCTTTAGGATCGCTGCAAAGCGAATATTGGCGCGACAAACCAAGGTCATCGCAAATGACATCAATATGCGATCCTGCCGTCCAGCGCGGCAGTGTCTGTCCATCGGGTGCTGTGAGGCGGATGCGCATGATCTCATCAGTCAGCATCTCGGTCTTTTCAACCACCAGTTGCCGGGAGAGGGCATGCGTGGACGGTTCGCCCAGTCTGACAGGATGGTGCTCTGAAAGCACGCGCGGATCCTGTCTTTCCGGATTAAGAGCCGGATCCCATTCTACCCATAAGTGTTCAGGGCCACGAAATGAGGTATTCGGTACATAGGTGAAGGTCTGCTCGGATAATTGCAAATGAGGTAAACGACGCGAGAGCTCTTCCAGAAAGATCTGCATTTCCATGCGTGCCAGGTTTTTTCCCATGCATTGATGGGAACCATATCCGAAAGTGAGCTGGTCGCTGGCATTCTCCCGACGGATATCAACCAGATCGGCATCGGGAAAATGACGTTCGTCATGATTGGCGGAAGAACTGACAATGAGCAGTTTAGCGCCTGCTTTGATGGGGATACCACCGATTTGCACATCGCGGGTAACCAGTCGACGCCATGCCGCAACCGAGCCATTGTGGCGCAGACATTCTTCGACCGCATTGGGAATCAGATTGGGATCCTGGCAGATCTCTTCCCATACATGACGGTGCGTAAGCAGCAGTTTCAGGGCATTGGCCGATGCATTGGCCGTTGTCTCATGGGCAGCAACAATGCCGGCCATCATCATCGAGTGCAGATAGGAGTCTGTCACCACATCCGGATGGTCTTTCTGCATCCGGATGCCGTATTGCATCCAGCCTGGCTGCTCCGGATTTTTGCGCATTTTTTCAAGAATTTTGCCAGCCAGCTGCCAGAAATTGCCGACCGCATGGGCCACGGCAACCTGTTCTTCAGGCTTGGGTCGACCCCAGGTATTGACCGTATGCGCAATGGAGTACTCGCGCAGCGTGTCCATATCCTCTTCCGGCACGCCCAGAAAATGCAATGCAACGGTAAGCGGCACTTCCCAGAGCATCTGATCCACCAGATCTGCCTTGCCATCATCAATGAACCGGTCTACATATTCACGTACCAGATTTCGGACCATGGGCTCGTGGTGCGCCAGTGCATCAACAGTAAACGGCTCCATGAGCAGACGTCGACGTGGCATATGTGCCGGCTCGTCTTCATTGACAAGTGTGCGACTCATGCCGTAATTGTAGGATTCCAGAACAGCGTTGGCCTCAGGTCCGGTGGGTGTGATTTTTTCCAGCGCGATGGAGGGGCTGAATGTAATATTGTCCCGAAAAATCTGTTTGATATCGTCGTATCGTGTGACGACCCAGTAGCCGAGTTTTGGACTGAAAAATACGGGTTCTTCTTCTCGTGACCACTTCACATACTCCGGCGGATCCTGCTGATAAGCATCCTCGAACGGATCAAATGCGGCTGCGCGCGCACTGACGGGACAGCCGGCCGTCTGGCGATCGTGCTGTGCAGCCTTGCCCGAAAATGGGCATTGCGTTTGTGATACCTGTGAAGTGGCCTGGCTTGTCATGATATGCCTGCTTAATCCAGCGTAATGTTCAGATCTTTGATGAGTTTGTGCCAGCGGGTCCGCTCCTCTTCCAGCAGTTTGGCGTATTCCTCTGGAGAATCTCCAACTGGCTCAATGCCAAAGTCAACCAGCTTTTTGTTGGTCGCTGGCTGGTTCAATGCGGCAACCACGTGCTTGTTCAGACTGGCGATAGTATCGGCAGGCGTTTTGGCAGGAGCGACCATGCCAACCAGTGCAGCCGCTTCAACATTGGGATAACCGGCTTCCGCAAAAGTTGGCACATCGGGCAATTGTGGCAAACGCTTGGCGCTGGCGACGGCCAGCGGGCGAATTTTATGTCCCTTCAGAAAGCCTGCACCTGCGGCCAGATCAACCATCATCGCCTGGACCTGGCCGCCGGCCAGATCCGTCAGAGAGGGCGCTGCGCCGCGATAGGGAACGTGAGTCATTTTCAGATCGGCCTCACGCTTGAACAGCTCCATGGCCAGATGATGAGGACTGCCGGCGCCGGCCGAGCCATAGTTGACTTTGCCGTCTTCTTTTTTGACCTGATCAACAAATTCCTTGAGCGTTTTGCTAGGGTTGTTTGGATTGACCACCAGAATCATGGGGAAACGTCCGAGCAGGGTCACGGGCGCAAGGTCCTTGACCGGGTCATATGACAGCTTCTTGTAGAGTGCGGAATTGAATACCATGGTGCCATTGTCGGCAGACAGTACGGTATAGCCATCGGCAGGCGAGCGCGCTGTATCGCTGGCAGCAATTGCGGTGTTGCCGCCCGGCTTGTTGTCGACCACTACCGGTTGTTTGATGTCCTCGGAGAGGCTCTGTGCAATGGTTCGCGCCAGAACATCAGAGCCGCCGCCAGCAGGATAAGGAACAATCCATCGGATGGCTTTGTCCGGAAAGGTTTGAGCCCCAGCGGTAGTCATCATGAAGGTACCAGCCAGAACGGCCAGCGTACAGCATTTGAGGGTGGTGCGAATCGCCATTGAATGTCTCCGAGATATTGTTTTCAGGTGCTAATACCCTGTTGCGTAAATAGTATACGCAATGCGTAATGAACACAACACATATGAAATAGGGGTTTCCCATGACATTTGTAATGGTGCGGCACGGCTGGATGCATGTCAAAGAAACGCACCTGGCTTTAATGATTTCACGCCTCAGGGTTTATCCGTACAGCACAGGCTATGACAAGCGTGTTTAATTGTCGGCTCATCAACCCGATGCCTTTTGGAGATTTTAGATGCCCCGCATGATTATTAATGGAGCCCTGTGTGATGCTGCCTCAGGCCAGACGCTGGACGTGATTTCACCTGTGGACGCGCAGGTATTCACGACTATTCCGCGGGGCGATAAAGCGGATATTGATGAAGCTGTGAAGGCAGCGCGCACCTGCCTGGAAGGTGAGTGGCAGAAGGTCAATGCTGCAGAACGTGGGCGGTTGTTAATGAAACTGAGCCAGGCCATTACGGAAAATTTCCTGGAGCTGGCACAACTGGAATCCAAAGACACCGGCAAACCCATGAGTACCGCCGAAAATGACATTCGTGTTATGGCCAGGTATTTTGAGTTTTACGCAGGTGGTGCCGATAAGGTACATGGAGAAATCATTCCGTACCTGAATGACTATACCGTCATGGTACAGCGCGAGCCGCTGGGTGTTACAGCGCATATTATTCCCTGGAACTACCCGGCGCAGATGTTTGGGCGCAGTGTGGCACCGGCACTGGCCATGGGTAATGCATGTGTGGTCAAACCAGCAGAGGACGCCTGCCTGTCCGTCCTGCGCGTGGCAGAACTGGCGCAGGAGATTGGTTTTCCACCAGGTGCACTGAATGTCGTCACCGGCCTGGGTGAAGAGGCAGGCGCAGCATTGGCCGCGCATCCGGATATCAATTTCGTGACCTTTACAGGCTCCAATGAAGTGGGCGTGCTGGTGCAGCAGGCTGCAGCGCAGCACGCAGTGAAATGTGTACTGGAACTGGGTGGCAAATCGGCCCATATGGTGTTTGACGACGTCAATATGGAACTTGCCATTCCGGCGATCGTGAAAAGTATTTTGCAGAATGCAGGGCAGACCTGCACAGCGGGCAGTCGATTGCTGGTTCAGCGTGGCATTTACGACCGTTTCATGCAGGCGCTGACGACGGCATTTACCGAGACTTGCGCCGGGTCACCGGAGAACAACCCCGATTGCGGGCCGTTGATCAATGCGCGTCAGCACGAGCGAGTGCAACGCTATCTGGCGATGGGTCGGGCAGAGGGCTTGACAGTATTGGCCGAGGGGACGATTGCCGACAATGTACCAGAAGGTGGCTACTATGTTCGTCCGACACTTTTTGCTGCAAAGTCGCATGACAGTGTGCTTCTGCAGGAAGAGATTTTTGGACCGGTACTGGTTGCCGTTCCCTTTGATACTGAAGCTGAAGCTATTCGACTGGCCAATCAGACGCGATATGGCTTGCTGGGCGCCATCTGGACGGAAAATGGCGGCGTTCAGCAGCGCGTGGCCAAAGGCATTAAGTGTGGTCAGGTGTTCATCAATGGGTTTGGCGCTGGCGGTGGGGTAGAGCTGCCTTTTGGCGGCATGAAGGGCAGTGGTCACGGACGTGAAAAAGGCTTTGTCGCCATGGAAGAAATGAGCACGACCAAAACAGTGATTCAATTTCACGGACAATAATGACACTGTTATTCGATAATGAAGCTATTGCTACAGAAAGACGCTATTGTTCCAAAAAGACGCTGGTATTTGAAATAAACACTATTGTTCAATACCAATGCGCTTAACCAGTAACGAGGTGCTTACTCAATAACGGCGCCGTTGTTCGATATCGATGCCGATATTTCAGCGCCGTTATTTGAGTCCCAGCTTTTTCGCCAGCTTATGCAGATTGCTGGCATCCAATCCCAATGCGTGCGCGGCCAGGGTCCAGTTGTTCTGTGCCTGATCCAGCGCATGCGCAATGCATTGTCTCTGACAGGCTGCCACCGCCTCTTTCAGCGTTGTCCTCACGACAGGTCTGTGTGCCTTGTCCTGAGGCGTATCAGTGGCGGCTTCGTCAAAGGGGGGATGGGACTGGTCGCGCGACTGAACTGACGAGTCCGGCGATTCTGCCACGCTCATTGGTGTCGTCATATTGTCCTGGGTCACGTCCAGAAATCTCGGTTCGATACTCAGGATGCCGTTATGGAAAGCGCCGCGGCTCAGCATTTTTAGTGCAGCACGGCTGATCACATGCTCGAGCTCACGCACGTTTCCAGGCAAGGCATATTTCATCAATGCTGTTTCAGCTTCCGGCGTCAGACGGATACTGCGCAATCCAAGACGGCTTCGGTTTGATTCCAGAAAATAGCCTGCCAGCAAAAGAATGTCCTTGCCACGTTCGCGCAAGGGCGGGATGAGTACCGGGTAGACTGACAACCGATGGTACAGATCCATGCGGAAATCGCCATCCAGGATGCTCTTTTTCAGATCACGATTTGTCGCTGCGATGATTCGAACGTCTACGGTTCGGGGTTTGTCGGAACCCAGCCGTTGAATTTCTCCATTTTGCAGCGTTCTGAGCAGAGCCTCCATGGGCGGCTTCAAAACTCCCGGCTCGTGCCGCATCTGCGCCTGAGAACGCACCTTTGATATGGCCAAAGAGCTCGCTTTCCGCAAGCGTGTCGGGCAGGGCAGCACAATTGATTTGAACCATGGGTTTGCCACTGCGGGCCGATAGTCGATGAATATGCTGGGCAAACAGATCCTTGCCGACCCCGGTTTCTCCAAGTAGCAATATTGGCAGATCCGAGCTGGCAATCACGGCCAGTTCGTTCATCAGCGATTTCATGACCGGACTGTCACCAAGAATCTCGCCGCTTTGTTCGACCTGTCGCGGCATCGCGCTGCGTGTGCTAACCATCCGCAACTTTCTGTTTTCCTGTTCCAGCTGAATCATACGGATCGTGACCTGGATGAGCTGAATGTATTCCTTCAGGCTCGCTGTCCTTTCCGGGTCGAATGTGTCGCGAGATGCATCAAGAGTGAGTGCTCCCCACAGAACGCCGTTAACGTAAAGGCTTTGTCCCAGACAATCATGGATGAGCAGCGGTTCTTCCTTGCGTGTCTCAAGCAATCCGTCGTATGGGTCTGGCAGTGAGGAATCGGACTCAAATTGCACCGCTTCCGTTTTGTCGAGAATTGCGGCCAGCCGCGGATGCGTGGAGAGGGAAAATC
The DNA here is from genome assembly GCA_040393685.1 of Advenella kashmirensis. GTDB lineage: Bacteria > Pseudomonadota > Gammaproteobacteria > Burkholderiales > Burkholderiaceae_B > Advenella > Advenella kashmirensis_C. The sequence goes on from JBEBTQ010000111.1 coordinate 8,409, forward strand.
GTCGGCCCAAAGCCTCGTGAACCAGGCCGTCAGCGGCAACCAGACGCAGCGTGTTTTCGTCCAGGCGCAGCAGTCCGACTGCATCGCATCCGAAGTCTTCTCTGATGGATTGGACGAGACGCTGAAGTCGTACTGCACCGGGCAGTTCCTCAGCCAGATCAACCAGTAAATGCGTTGTTGTCATGGTAGAAAATACCTGAGAGGGTAAAACATACCCGAAAAAAGACGGGTAAAAAGCACCCGATATTTTATACGGCATTGATTTTCAAGCGAAGCCATTTTGGCATGTTCCTTGCATACGAGGCGGCGACATTTGTCCGTAAAAATATGCAAAAGGAAATGTATGAAAGGCTATAAAGCAAAATGGTTAATTCTGCTCGGAGTGCTGATCGTGACTTTCTCGATCCTCGGCTACTTCGGGCACGAAGTGTACAAGCAGGCGCCGCCTGTCCCGGAACAGGTGGTGACCTCAGATGGGAAAGTTCTTTTTACAGACCAGGATATTCTGGATGGTCAGGCGGCATGGCAAGGCGTTGGTGGCATGCAGCTTGGTTCTATATGGGGACACGGTGCCTACCAGGCACCGGACTGGACGGCAGACTGGCTTCATCGCGAGCTGACCGCCTGGCTGGATTTGACAGCGCAGCAAAAATTTGGCGCGACATTCTCGGAACTGGACGAAGACACACAGGACGTATTGAAGGCTCAGCTGAAAAAGGAATATCGTAGTAACACGCTGGATTCTTCTACCGGCCGAATGACGGTTTCAGATACGCGTGTGCAGGCGATCAAGCGGACAGCGGACTACTATCACAGCTTATTCGGTGATGATCCTGCGTTGAATGCGAGCCGCGAACATTTCGCGATGAAAACCAATACCTTGCCGGATGAGAAAC
>JBEBTQ010000112.1:0-9239 GCA_040393685.1 Advenella kashmirensis
CTCAGTTGGACGAAGCCCGCCGTGCCGCGCAAGCTGCCTCGCAGAAGGAAACCCAGGATGTTGCCCGCCTTGAGGCCCGACTCAACGCCCTGAGCGCTCTGCAGGAAGACGTACAGAAGAAGGGGGCGCTGGAGCCCTGGCTGCAGAAGCACGATCTGGGCAGCTTTGGTCGACTCTGGCAGCAGATTCACATTGAACCTGGCTGGGAGGCCGCCCTGGAATCCGCATTGCGCGAACGCCTGACGGCGTTGCCTTTGCGTGACCTGGATATGGCCCGCGCATTTACCGATGATCCGCCGCCATCGCGCCTGGCGTTCTATCAGAAACCCACTGCCGAAGCGCTGCCGCCACCCCTGGCCGGTCGTACACCGCTGCTGTCGCTGATCCGCTGCAATGATCCCGATCTGAAAAGCCTGCTGGGACGCTGGCTGCAAGGCGTCTATACGGCGGCGTCCCTGGCCGAAGCACTGGGTCAGCGTGCAAGTCTGCCGCCTGGTGTGCAGCTGGTGGTGCGCGAAGGTCATATGACCGACGCCCACGGCATCTGCTTCTATGCGGCCGATTCGGAGCAGTCGGGCATGCTTGCGCGACAGCAGGAAATTGAGAATCTGAAACGGGAAATCAAGGCGCGGCAGCTCATCGCCGATCAGGCGGTCACACAGCTGGCGCGCAGCGAAGCGGCCTGGACGTCTCTGTCCCAGTCCATGACACCAGCGCGGCAGCGCCTGTCGGAACTGACCCGCCGCGCCCACGACCTGCAGATGGAACATTCCCGGCTGCAGGCGCAGATGCAGCAAAGTGACGAGCGCCACGCTCGCATCAATGAAGACCTGGCCGATATTCGCGTGCAGCAGGAAGAACTGCTGGCCCTGAAAGAAGAATCGGAAGCGGGCTTCGAGGAGCTGGACAACGAGCTGGCTACGCTGCAGGAAAATTATGCGCAGGCCGAAATGGCTGGCGAGACCCTGGCGGAAAAGGCCGAGGCCCTGCGCCAGCAGATTCGCGAAATTGAGCGCAACGTTCAGGAAGCCGGCTTTACCCAGCGCGGCCTCACTTCGCGAATTACCGACCTGACCCGCAATCGTGACCTTGCAGGCAATCAGATCAACCAGGCACGTAACGAACTGGAAAATCTGGAAGCAGAGCTTTTCGATTTCGATGAATCCGCGACCCAGGCCGGACTGCAGGATGCTCTGGAGGCACGCGCTGTGCGGGAAGAAGCCCTGGCAGCAGCCCGTCTGGAACTGGATAATCTGGCAGCCACACTGCGGGGTGCCGATGAAACCCGTATGCGTACGGAACAATCGCTGGAGCCGCGCCGGGCACGGATCACGCAGCTTCAACTTGAAGAGCAGGCAGCCCGACTGGCAGTCGAACAGTTTTCCGAGCAGCTGGACCAGAACGAAGTGGACCGCGCAGCATTGAAACAGGAAATGAACGATTTGCCCGACGATTGGTCAAAAGTGACCTGGCTGCATGCGGAAGTGCAAAAAATTTCCCGTCAGATCGAAGCGTTGGGCTCAGTGAATCTGGCAGCGCTGGATGAACTGAATGAATCGCGCGAACGCAAGGGTTTCCTGGACTCCCAGCACGCCGATCTGACTGAAGCCATTACGACGCTGGAAGATGCCATTCGCAAGATTGACCGGGAAACCCGCGATCTTCTGCAGGAAACCTTTAACCAGGTGAATGCGCATTTTGGTGATCTGTTTCCGAAGCTTTTTGGCGGCGGCGAAGCGCGTCTGTCCATGACGGGAGAAGAGATTCTGGATGCCGGTGTGCAGGTCATGGCGCAGCCGCCTGGCAAACGCAACAGCACGATTCATCTGCTGTCAGGCGGAGAAAAGGCACTCACTGCCACCGCGCTGGTATTTGCGCTGTTCAAGTTGAATCCCGCGCCGTTCTGCCTGCTGGATGAGGTGGACGCACCACTGGATGACGCCAATACGGAGCGATATGCGAATCTGGTTGGCAGCATGAGTGATCAGACGCAGTTTTTATTTATTTCTCATAATAAAATAGCCATGCAGATGGCTAAGCAGTTAATCGGTGTTACGATGCAGGAACAAGGGGTTTCCCGTATTGTTGCTGTAGATATCGAGTCTGCCGTACAGCTTGTAGGCGAAGCGTAAACAAAAGGGTCAAACACACAATGAGTAACTTGCAACTGGCTTTAATTGCTATCGGAATCGTGCTGATTCTGCTGGTGCTCCTGTTCAACTGGTGGCAAGACCAGCGGGTGCGCAGGCAAATGCACGATCAGTTCAGCATGGGCGACGAGCACGATAACGATGTGCTGCTCAAGGATCGCAAGCCCGTTGCGCCCACACAAAAGGTGCCTGCTGGTAAACAGGAGAAGCGGGCTGCGGCCAGCCGCCAGGACCCGGTATTCGCCGATAATGAGCCTGCCTCATCCGCTACCTTTGCCATTCCCGCTGTCGCCGCCGCAGCTGCTGTTGGCGCATCAGGCGCGGTGCAGGATCCTGAAGATCTGCATGACGAAGAGTCTGTTGATGACATGACAGAAGGCGTCATTGAACTGCATTTTGCGACTCCTGTCAGTGGTGCAGATCTGCACCGTTATACGCGCAATGCCCTGCAGGCGGGCTCCAAACCGCTGCGTTATTTCGCCGAAAGTGAAGAGGGTCTGCACCGGGCACAACTACGCCCCGATGAAAACTATGTCACGCTGCAAATGGCAGTGCTGCTGGCCAATCGCGCCGGCGCCCTTGGCGAAATCGAATGGTCACAGGCCTGGGCTAAGGCAGACGACATCGCGCATGAATTTGATGCCAGTGTTGAAAGCCCAGATGTACCCGCACTGTTGCGTCGTGCCGAAAAACTCGATCAGGTCTGCGCCAATCTGGACACCCAGGTCGGTTTGACCGTGCAACTGGCCCAGCCTCGTCCTGTTCGTAGTGTCATCGACGTTGCCCGTGCCAAAGGATTCACCGAATACCGCAATGGCCTGGCCTGGATGAATCACGATGGCCTGCCTCGCTTTGTGCTGCTGCTGGCAGGTGAACACGCCGATGATCCGGCCAACGCTGGTGTCAACCGTGTAGACCTGCTACTTGATGTTCCCTGCAGTCCGCCAGACGACACACCTTTTGCCCGCATGATGGCTGTGGCACGCGATCTGGCGCTGTCGCTGGATGGCCAACTGGTCGACGATTCCGGCCGCCCTGTAATGGAAGGGTCCGAACACGCCATTGACGAACAGATACGTGGCATTTACGAGGAACTGGAGCAGCAGGGCCTGCAGGCGGGTTCGCCGCGCGCATTGCGCGTTTTTTCCTGAGGCGCTGACGCATGACGCAGGACAAAGACTCACAGTTGCGGGCTGAGCTGGAGAGCCTGCGAGACCAGATTAATGCGCACAACCATGCCTATCATGTCCTGGATGCGCCCACCGTCAGCGATACCGAATTCGATGGCCTTATGCAGCGTTTGCTGGCCATCGAGGCAGAACACCCTGATTGGGTGGATGCCAGTTCCCCTTCGCAGCGCGTCGGCAGCGCACCACTCCCATTTTTCGACAGTGTCCGTCATGCGGTACCCATGCTATCGCTGGGCAACGCTTTCAGTAGCGAGGAAGTCGCGGCTTTCGACAAGCGGGTCAGCGATGCACTGCGTGCAGCAGGACTGCTTGAGCCGGCGCAGCAAGTCGAATACAACTGTGAAGTCAAAATGGATGGCCTGGCCATCAGTATCCGCTATGAAAACGGCCGCCTGGTGCGCGCGGCAACGCGTGGTGACGGGTTCACAGGCGAAGACGTCACGGCCAATATCCGTACCTTGCGCTCGGTTCCGCTGACACTCACAGCCGGCTTTCCGGACGTGCTGGAAGTGCGCGGCGAAGTCCTGATGAACCGGGCAGACTTTGAAAAACTCAATAAACAGCAGGCGGCCGCTGGCGAGAAAACCTTTGTCAATCCGCGCAATGCGGCGGCAGGCAGTTTGCGCCAGCTGGATCCGCGCCTGACCGCCAAACGCCCCTTGCGCTTTTTTGCCTATGGCTGGGGCGAGCTCGATGGCCTGAAAGCGCCGCTGCCGTTGACGCACTCCGGCATGCTTGACTGGCTGTCATCGCTGGGTTTGTCCGTCGGTAAATACCGAAGGACTGTCAAAGGCGCCGACGCACTCATGGCTTTCTACGAAGAGATTGGCAGCTCGCGCGACAGCCTGCCCTTCGATATCGATGGCGTAGTCTATAAAGTCAATTCCCTCAAGGCTCAGACCGAACTCGGCTTTGTGTCACGTGCGCCCCGGTTTGCCCTGGCTCACAAATTTGCAGCAGAAGAAGCCACCACAACGCTACTGGATATCGAGGTGCAGGTTGGTCGCACCGGCGCAATTACGCCGGTTGCGCGGCTGGCTCCGGTCTTTGTCGGTGGGGTTACCGTTACCAACGCCACGTTGCATAACGAAGATGAAATCCGACGCAAGGATGTGCGAATCGGCGATACGGTGGTTGTGCGCAGGGCAGGAGATGTGATCCCGGAAGTGCTCAGACCCGTGCTGGAGATGAGGCCTGCCGATGCCCGTCAATTTGTCATGGTCAGCGAATGCCCCGTCTGTGGTTCGGCGGTTGAACGCCTGCCGGATGAAGCGGTGACTCGCTGTACGGGTGGCCTGTTCTGCGCGGCTCAACGCAAGCAGAGCCTGTTGCATGCTGCCGGACGCAAGGCCCTGGATATCGAAGGCCTTGGAGAAAAACTGGTGGATCAGCTGGTGTATATCGACTGGGTCCGTTCCATAGCAGATTTGTACGCCCTGTCTGCCGAGAAGCTGATGGGGCTGGAACGCATGGGCCGCAAGTCAGCGGAAAACCTCATTGCCGCCATTGAAGCCAGCAAGCATATTGAACTCTCAAGAATCATATATGCGCTGGGAATACGGCATGTTGGGGAAACCACTGCCCGGGATCTGGCAAGGCATTTTGGTTCGCTGGATGCGCTTATCGCCGCAGACGAAAACGCCTATCTGCAGGTGTCCGACGTTGGACCTGTCGTGGCCGAATCGCTGCGCACGTTTTTTGCAGAGCCGCATAATATTGCCGTGCTTGAAGCGTTGCGGGCGGCAGGCGTCACCGTGAAACTGCCCGAGTCAGTTAAAAGCACGGTCCTGCAGGGCAAGACCTTTGTGCTGACCGGCACGCTGCCAACCATGACGCGTGATGAAGCAGGCAAGCTGATTATGGAAGCCGGTGGCAAAGTCAGCGGCAGTGTCTCAAAGAAAACCAGCTACGTGGTGGCCGGCGAAGAGGCCGGAAGCAAACTGGAGAAGGCCCGCGAACTGTCCGTGACCGTACTGGACGAAGACGGCCTGATGGCGCTGCTCAAAGGCTAAGCGGATTAACCACAGGCGAAGCGCTTGAATCGCGCTTGCAAAAACAAACCCCCGAAACAGTGATCTCCTAAATTGGCAATGCCATATCGGGAAACGCTGTAACGGGGGTTTGTTATTTTGGCGACTACCGCTGTCTCAGCGGCCCTATCTGACTTGCCTTAAAGGGCTGTCGAATAGGGCCGCCGTAAGCGACAGCTGTCGTGCACAGGGATCATTCCTGCGAATAATCCCTGTCAGTGTGCCTTACTGCTTGGGAGCCTCTGCGGGGGCGGCTTCAGCTGGTTTGTCACCGGCTGCAGGCGCGGCAGCTTCAGATTTTTCAATCTTGGCTTCGTCACGCAGTTTTTTCATCTGTTCCTGCAGAGATTGCTGGCTCAGCATCTGGCTGATTTGTGGTTTGGCTTCTTCCAGAGTAGGAACCTTCACGGGGCGTGAGTCGGTCACCTCAATGATGTGCCAGCCAAACTGACTTTTCACAGGTTTATCCAGCAACTGGCCTTTTTTGGCTGATTTCACAGCTGACGCAAATTCAGGAACGTAGTTCTCGGCGGGTGCCCAGCCCAGATCACCACCGTTTTTGCCACTGCCAGGATCAATCGAGTTTTTCTTGGCTGCATCAGCAAAACTGATTTTCTTGGCCTTGATGTCTTTCAACAGTTTGTTGGCTGCCGTTTCGTCTTTTACCAGAATATGTTTGACCTGGTACTCGTTTTCGCCAGCAGACTGCTGTTTGAACTCGTCATAGGCTTTTTTGATGTCGTCATCACTGACAGGATGGGTTTTCGCCCAGTCGCGCATCATCGCACCAATCATGATTTCCTGACGGGCATTTTCGATGGCGAACTGAACCTCGGGTTTCTTGTCCACGCCTTGCTTTTCCGCTTCCTGAGACAGTACGGCACTGTTGATCAGCTGTTCCGTGATCTGTTCGCGCAGTGCGGGACTGTCGGTCGCGCCACGTGCAATCAGCGTTTTCACTGCCGTATCTACCTGGTCTTTGGTAATTTCTTTACCATTCACAGTGGCCACGTTCTGGGCCAGAGCCGGTACAGTCATGGCGCAAGTTACAGCGAGTAAAATAAAACGTTTCATAGTCTTCCTTTTGGTTAAGAAATAGGTTGGGTCTGTATAGACAGCGCATGTATGGGATAGGGAATCAAATCGTTCAGTGCGTCGTACACGAGTCGTTGACTGGCAATGCGCGATAGTCCATTGAATCGTGCAGAACGGATGGTGACACGATAATGGCCGGCGCCATTGCTGGCTCCCGCATGCCCACGATGCAGATGTGAGTCGTCTTCAATGTCCAGCTGCTGTGGTTCAAGCGCGGCCAGACGCTGGCGGATCAGTTCAACGCGATCGATTTCAGTCATTGGATTTCTCCGGCAACGAGTTGCTTTGCGATGCCGTTGGCACTTCCTGCATATGGCGGCCAAGCCAGACCGACTGAGCGATGGCAAAAATCACCAGCAGAATCATCATGCCAAACGCCTTGAAGGTTACCCACTGATCCTGCGTGAAATGCCCCGAGAACGCGACATAGAGATTCAGCAGACCGGCGAACAGAAAAAAGCCGGCCCAGGTATCGGAAAGTCGATCCCAGATGCGATCCGGCAGGTTCATTTGTTCACCCAGCAACTTACGCATCATATTTTTCTTCATCAGCCAGCGCGAACCGATGAGGATCACGGCAAACAGCCAGTAAAGGACGGTGGGTTTCCATTTAACAAATGTGTCGTCATGCAATAAGATGGTCGCGCCACCGAAAACGCCAATAATAATGACGTTCATCCAGTTGATGGCTTCAATGCGACGACCGCGCATTTTCAGCCAGACCAGCTGCAGCACGCTGCATAGGATGGCAACCTTGGTGGCTACATAAATGTCCGCGAACTTGAACGCAATAAAGAACAGAACAAGCGGGAAAAAATCGAAAAGGAGCTTATTCATTCTTCAGGATCAAAGCGCAGGGAAAGGGAATTGATGCAATAGCGGCGACCGGTAGGCGGCGGGCCATCGGGAAAGACATGCCCCAGATGCGCATCGCATACGTTGCAAAGGACTTCGGTACGAACCATGCCATGCGAGGTATCTGTTTCTTCTCGGACGTTTTGTGGATTAAGGGGTTCGAAGTAGCTGGGCCAGCCGCAACCGGCATCAAATTTGGTATCAGAGGCGAACAGGGGAGTGCCGCAGGCCACACAGGTGTAGATACCGGGCTGAAAATGATCCCAGTATTCTCCTGTAAAGGCGCGTTCGGTGCCTTTTTGTCGGGTGACTTGAAAACTTTCGGGGGAAAGAAGTTCGCGCCACTGCTGCTCGGACTTGATGATTTTCAATTGTGGCCTTTTATCCATACTCGCGGCTGGCTATGCGGATAGGCTCCGATGCGCCGCGTTACAAACTTATTTTAAAGTATATTGGTACTTCCTTTCGGAATTTCCAGGGCAAAACTGTATGATTACGCGTTCAAGTGTGACATATTATTGTCCACATCCGATGACTATACACGGGCAAGCGCCCGGCAAACCCACCGTTGTAATGAAACGAAATACAAAATATCTGAGAGACAAATGATGAAAAAGTTCCTTTTCTGCCTGGCGGGCGTCGCACTGGCGACTTCCGGTTCTGCTGTTTTTGCCGCTGGCGATACGGTAAATGTTGGTGTGGTGGTGTCGGCTACCGGTACGGCCGCTTCTCTGGGTATTGCCGAGCGTAATACCGTCGCGCTGCTGCCGCGCAGCATTGGCGAGACGACGATCAACTATACCATTCTTGATGATGCGACCGATGCTACGCAGGCGGTACGCAATATGCGCAAGCTGATCAGCGAAAATAATGCAGACGTCATTATCGGCACAACGGCGACACCCGGATCGCTGGCAATGGTGGATGTGGCGGCAGAGAAAAAGATCCCCATGATCAGTCTGGCTGCCAGCGCAAGCATTGTGGAACCGGTAGAGGGTGCTCGCAATTGGTCCTTCAAGACACCGCAAAACGATGTCCTGATGGCCACAGCCGTGGTCAAGGCCATGGAAAAAGCCGGCACCAAAAAGCTTGGCTTTATCGGTTTTTCTGATGCCTACGGGCAGAACTGGCTTAAAGAGCTGAAGAATGCCCTGCAGGGTAAATCCATAGAGATTGTTGCCACTGAAGCCTATGCGCGCCCCGATACCAGCGTGACAGGTCAGGTGCTCAAACTCATCGCCGCCAAACCCGATGCCATTCTGATTGCCGGCTCTGGCACGGCCGCCGCCTTGCCGCAGCGTGAACTCAAACAGCGCGGTTTCAAGGGTCAGATCTATCAAACTCACGGCGCCGGGAATGCAGAATTTCTGAAAATGTGCGGTTCAGCCTGCGAAGGGCTGATTCTTCCTGCCGGCCCGATTCTGGTCGCCGATCAGCTTGCCCAGGACAATCCGCTGCGTGCATCGGGTCTGGACTACACCCAGAAATATGAAGCCAAATACGGCAAGGGATCTGTCAGCGGTTTTGGCGGCCATATGAACGATGCAGGTGCACTGGTGGCCGCAGCCATTCCAAAGGCACTGGCAGCGGGCGCCAAACCCGGTACAGAGGCGTTTCGCCAGGCACTGCGTGATGCGTTGGAAAACAGCAAGGAGGTGGTAGGCGTCCATGGTGTTTTCAATATGTCAGCCAAAGACCATGCCGGTCTGGATGATCGGGCACGGGTGCTGCTGCGCGTCAAGGACGGGCACTGGCAGTTTGCACAGGATCTGAACTGATCCGACGGGCAGGACAGTGGCACGGCAGCATTAAAACGGAAGAAGAATGGATTGGTCGATCGCAAAGATATTGTTGCAGGACGGGGTGGTTACCGGGGTGATTTATGCATTGCTGGCGGTGTCGTTGGTCCTGGTATTTGC
>JBEBTQ010000113.1:0-9204 GCA_040393685.1 Advenella kashmirensis
GAATATCGGCCAGCGTTTTCTGCAGACGACTGATGATCCAGTGATCGGCAAAGGACAGTTCGATATTGTCCTGTGTAATGGCCTGCGCATCGGGCACATTCATGAGCACAAACCGGCTGGCATTCCAGAGCTTGTTGCAGAAATTGCGGTAGCCCTCACAGCGTTTGAGATCAAAATTCATGTTCCGGCCCAGCGTGGCGTAGGCGGACATGGTAAAGCGCAAGGCGTCGGCACCGTAGGCGGAGATACCATCCGGGAACGCCTTGCGTGTCTCTTTTTCGATCCTGCCGGCAAGCTTGGGGTTCATCAGGCCGAATGTTCGTTTTCCGACCAGCGTTTCCAGGTCTACGCCATCAATCAGATCCACCGGATCCAGCGTGTTGCCTTTGGATTTACTCATTTTCTGGCCCTGGGAATCCAGGATCAGACCATGCATGTAGACGTCGCGGAAGGGAATCTGCCCGGTCAGGTGCATGCTGAACATGATCATGCGCGCGACCCAGAAGAAGATGATGTCAAACCCGGTTACCAGCACATTTGATGGCATATACCGCTTGTAGTCCGGGGTTTCCGCAGGCCAGCCCATGGTCGTAAAGGGAACAAGAGCCGAAGAGAACCAGGTATCCAGGACATCATCGTCGCGTCGCAGATTGCCGGTAACGCCTGCTTTTTTCGCCTGCGCCCGGGCATCTTCTTCGTTGCGTGCAACAAAGATCTGACCGTCCTCTGCGTACCATGCCGGAATCTGATGACCCCACCACAATTGCCGGGAAATACACCAGTCCTGAATGTTCTCCAGCCACTGGTAGTACGTATTGCTCCAGTTGTCGGGGAAGAAACGCACCTGGCCGTTACGCACAACCTCAAGGGCAACGTCCGTGATGCTTTTGCCCGGGTTGAAAGTACCTTCCGGCGCGGGTTTGCTCATGGCAACAAACCACTGGTCAGTCAGCATGGGTTCAATGACGGTTTTGGTCCGATCGCCACGAGGAACCATCAGTTTGTGTGGCTTGATACTGTCAATCAGAGACAAAGACTCGAGCTCTTCAACAACCTTTTTACGCGCATCGAAGCGGTCCAGACCCTGAAAGCGGGCAGGAGCATCTTCACTGATTCTGGCGTCCAGCGTCAGGATGCTGATCATATCCAGACCGTGACGCTGACCCACGGCGTAGTCGTTGAAGTCGTGAGCAGGCGTGACCTTCACGACGCCGGTGCCGAATTCAGGATCAACGTAATCATCGGCAATGACAGGAATTTCTCGATCGCACAGGGGCAGACGGACAGATTTGCCCACCAGATGGCGGTAACGTTCGTCTTCCGGATGCACCATGACCGCCACATCGCCCAGCATGGTTTCAGGCCGCGTAGTGGCTACCACCAGGTATTCGAGGCCATCGACGGGCTGGGTCAGGGGATAACGGATATGCCAAAGGAAGCCGTCTTCTTCCTCGCTTTGCACTTCCACGTCAGACACGGCGGTACCCAGCACAGGATCCCAGTTGACCAGTCGCTTTCCGCGGTAGATCAGACCCTGTTCATAGAGTCTCACAAAGGTTTCAACAACACCCTGGGACATTTGACTGTCCATAGTGAAATACTCGCGTGGCCAGTCGGCCGAGGCACCCAGACGGCGTACTTGGCTGGTAATCGTATTGCCCGATTGTTCTTTCCATTCCCAGACTTTTTCTACAAATGCTTCCCGGCCCAGATCGTGGCGGGAGATTTTCTGTGCGTCCAGCTGTCGTTCTACAACAATCTGCGTGGCGATGCCCGCGTGATCGGTACCGGGCACGAAAACGGTGTCACAGCCCAGCATGCGATGGTAGCGAATGAGGCCGTCCATGATGGTCTGGTTGAAGGCGTGACCCATATGCAGGGTGCCGGTGACATTGGGAGGCGGGAACTGGATGGTATAGGGCTCGCCACTTTCCGGCGCGTCGGTAGACGTGTGGCGGCCGGCCCGGAATACGCCCATTCGCTCCCATTCCTGGTACCAGGTGCTTTCCAGCTCCTTGGGTTCAAAGCTCTTGGGTAATTCGTCGGGGGAAGGAGTTTGAGTCATAGTGTCAGCAGTGGGGGAGCCCGTCGCCTGTTGCGGCCGGGCCCAAAAGGTCAGCAAAATGGTGAGTCTTTATCGAAAACCCTTATTTTAAGGTGTAGCGCGATGTTTTTGCATGTTAAAATGCCGAGTTAGTTAAAACTTCGCTGAAGTAATTGTTTTCATTGAATATTTGGAGTAATTAAATGGCTGTTGAACGTACGCTCTCTATCATCAAACCCGATGCTGTTGCCAAGAACGTGATTGGTGAAATTGTTTCCCGCTTTGAAAAAGCCGGTCTGAAAGTTGTTGAAGCACGCATGCAGCACCTGAGCCAGGCTGAAGCCGAAGGCTTCTACGCCGTCCACAAGGAGCGTCCTTTCTTCAACGATCTGGTTAAATTCATGATTTCCGGCCCTGTTTTCATCCAGGTTCTGGAAGGTGAAAACGCCATTGCCAAAAATCGTGAGCTGATGGGCGCAACTGACCCTAAGAAAGCGGACGCCGGTACCATCCGTGCCGATTTCGCCGAAAGCATCGACGCCAACGCAGTTCATGGCTCAGACGCTCCTGAAACAGCAGCAACTGAAATTGCTTACTTCTTCAAGAAGTAATTCCGGTTTCGGGCTGCGCAATAAACCGAAAGGGCTTTTATGACTACCAGTAACCAACGCATCAATCTTCTGGGCGTGGAGTCCAGCGGGCTCGCGAAGCAGGTGGGTGCCTGGGGTAACAAGCCTTTTCGCGCCAAACAGCTGCTGCGCTGGGTTCACCAGCGCGGTATTTCTGATTTTGACCAGATGACGGACCTGGCCAAAGGTTTCCGGCACACGCTCACAGAGCACTGCACGCTGGAAACGCCGTCGGTCATCACGCAGAAAGTGTCTTCAGACGGTACACGCAAGTGGCTGTTTGACGTAGGCAATAACAACGCTGTTGAAACAGTTTTCATTCCGGAAGATGATCGCGGAACGCTGTGTATTTCCAGCCAGGCAGGTTGTACTGTTGCCTGCCGTTTCTGTTCCACGGGACATCAGGGTTTTAACCGCAATCTCACAACTGCCGAAATCATAGGCCAGTTGTGGAAGGCCCGCCACGACATCATGCAGGATATGCCAGCGGCACGTCTTGCCGCCGCAGCAGGCGAGGGCGCAACTCACGCCGCCGCGCATGAGCAGGATCTTCGTGTTATCAGCAATGTGGTTATGATGGGAATGGGCGAACCGCTACTCAATTATGACCAGGTCCTGCCAGCGCTGCAACTGATGCTCGACGATAATGCTTACGGGCTGTCCCGCAGGCGCGTGACGGTATCCACCTCTGGTGTGGTGCCTTTCATGGATCGTCTGGCTCAGGATTGTCCGGTCGCACTGGCAGTGTCGCTGCACGCACCCAACGATGCGCTGCGCGATCAGCTGGTGCCATTGAACCGCAAGTATCCTCTGGCAGAACTGCTGGCCGCCTGTAATCGGTATCTCGAACACGCGCCGCGCGATTTCATTACCTTTGAATATGTCATGCTTGATGGTGTGAACGATTCCGATGAACATGCGCGACAACTGATCGACATTACCCGTCAGGTAAAATGCAAGCTGAATCTGATTCCGTTCAACCCGTTTCCCGAGGCCGGCCTGAATCGCTCGTCCAATGCGCGGATCCGGCAGTTCTCTTCGCTGCTCATGGACGCCGGCGTTATAACAACCGTGCGCAAGACGCGTGGCGACGATATTGATGCTGCCTGTGGACAGCTGGCGGGCGACGTCAAAGACCGGACCCGAATCAGCGAACGCATGCAGGCTTTCAAATCCATTCCCATCACCGAGATTTCTTCATGACCAACGAAAGAGACACTGCCGCCGATATCCCCAGTGAAGATGTGTCACCAGCACCTACGCTGGGCCGCACACTCACAGAACTCAGGACGGCCAGGGGTCTCACGCTTGGTGAAATCTCCAACCGGATCAAGTTTTCTGAAACCCAGCTTCGTGCATTGGAAAGCCAGAGCTGGGAAACGCTGCCTACCGGTTTCATGTTACGCGGCATGGTTAAAAAATATGCTCAGGTCCTGGAAACCGATGAGCAGCCGTTACTGCAGCTGCTCAGCCAGCAGCCTGGCATTTCCCAGGATCAGCATGCGATTGCCAACTCGTCGGCCGCCACAAACATCAATTTAAGGCGCAGCACCGATTACGAGATCCGTGACAGTTATTCCCGCTCCGGCAAGTCCAGCGGAACCGGCATCTGGCTGGTTGTTATTCTGATCGTGCTGATCGTGATCGCGATTTACGGTTTTTCCCGTGGCTGGTACACCCTGCAGGATCTGGGTCTGCAAAGCCTGCAGCACTGGTTTGAATAGCGATCGCCTTCATGGCGTTTTGCGTATTTTTGCGTGATCAGACCCGGCTTTGCTCCTTCGCCCATGTTTTTAGTCGATGCCCCATTGTTTTAGACTGACATTATCATGACCCTTGTCGAACAATCTCCTTTTCCTATCGGCCAGACCGAAAGACACCATACCCGTGGTGCACGGGTCTCATGGGGCAACAAAGAGGTTCAGATCGGCGGAGGTGCACCGGTGGTTGTGCAATCCATGACCAATACCGATACAGCAGATGCCATCGCGACGGCGATTCAGGTCAAGGAACTGGCCCAGGCCGGTTCTGAGATGGTTCGTATCACAGTCAATACACCTGAAGCGGCGCGGGAAGTCCCTGCCATTCGTGAGCAGCTTGACCGCATGGGTGTATCCGTGCCCCTGGTCGGTGATTTTCACTATAACGGTCATAAGCTGCTTACCCAGTTTCCCGAATGCGCCCAGGCGTTGTCGAAATATCGAATCAATCCCGGCAATATGGGCGGTGGTAAAAAGCGTGACGATAATTTCGCGCAAATGATTGAGGTTGCCTGCCGATATGAAAAGCCGGTACGTATTGGGGTGAACTGGGGGAGCCTGGATCATGAACTCATGGCTCGCATGATGGACGAAAATAGCCGTCGCAGCACGCCGTGGGATGCTTCTGCGGTCATGCGCGAGGCTCTGGTTATTTCCGCTATCAGCAATGCACGCCGAGCCGAAGAACTTGGTCTGTCAGGCAATGCCATCATTCTTTCCTGTAAGGTGAGCCATGTTCAGGATCTGATTTCGGTTTACCGGAATCTGTCTTCACGTTGCGACTATCCGCTGCATCTGGGACTGACCGAAGCGGGCATGGGCAGTAAAGGCATTGTTGCATCCACGGCGGCGCTATCAGTGCTGCTGCAGGAAGGAATTGGTGATACGATCCGGATTTCGCTGACGCCGGAGCCGGGTGGAGATCGTGCCCGGGAGGTGATAGTGGCTCAGGAAATCCTGCAAACCATGGGATTGCGTGCATTTACTCCCATGGTTGTGGCTTGTCCTGGCTGTGGGCGCACGAGCAGTACGTTCTTCCAGGAACTGGCAGACAGTATTCAGTCGTATCTGCGTAGGCAGATGCCGGTCTGGAAGGCTCAGTATCCTGGTGTTGAAACCATGAACGTCGCAGTCATGGGCTGTGTCGTCAATGGGCCTGGCGAGAGTCGCCATGCTGATATCGGCATCAGTTTGCCTGGTACCGGCGAGGTGCCTTCGGCCCCCGTATTTATTGATGGGGAACGCAGTATCACACTGAAAGGCGATACGATTGCAGCTGAGTTCCAGGAGATCGTACGCAATTACGTAGAGAAACGTTATGGTGCACAAAGTCCGGCCAGTGCCGGTCAGAACAGCACCAATCTGAATTGAGAAGAGTATTTATTTTGAGTAACACAAACGCATTCCAGAAAGTTACGGCTTTGCGCGGAATGAACGATATCCTTCCCGGGCAGTCTGCCCGCTGGGAAGAGCTGGAAGCCATTCTCAGGGAATGGCTCAGCCTTTACGGCTACCAGAACGTGCGTACCCCTGTTCTTGAGCAGACCCGCCTTTTTGCGCGTGGTATCGGCGAGGTCACCGACATTGTCGAGAAGGAAATGTATACCTTCAGCATGTCGGCAGACAGGGAAGACATGATGACCATGCGCCCTGAGTTTACGGCCGGCATCGTGCGCGCCACCATCGAACACAATCTGTTGTACGAGCGCGCGCAAAAGCTATACACCATGGGCCCAGTTTTCCGGCATGAGCGCCCGCAGAAAGGACGCTACCGCCAGTTCCATCAGATTTCGGTTGAGGCTCTTGGATATCCCGGCCCTGACGTGGACGCCGAGCAGATTATCATGCTGGCCCGACTCTGGAAAATGCTCGGCATCAACGATATCCGCCTGGAGCTCAATTCTCTTGGACAGACCGAAGAACGTCGGGCGCATCGTGAAGCGCTGATCGCACACCTGGAAAAACACAAAGCGATACTGGATGCTGACGGACAGCGCCGTATGTACAGTAATCCGCTACGGGTTCTGGACACCAAAAATCCAGCCATGCAGCAAATGGCCAATGAAGCGCCAAGACTGTTCGACTTCCTGGGTACGGAATCGCGTGCGCATTTTGATGCGATCTGCCAGCGCCTGAGCGATATGAATATTGCCTATACGCTGAATCCTCGTCTTGTGCGCGGACTTGATTACTATAATCTGACCGTTTTTGAGTGGGTCACTGACAGACTGGGTGCCCAGGGTACCGTTTGCGGGGGCGGCCGCTATGATGGCCTGATCGAACTGCTGGGTGGAAAAACAGCGCCGGCAGTCGGATTTGCTATCGGACTGGAACGTCTGCTTGCATTATGGCTGGAAGACCGGAAAGCGCAGCCGAACGACGAATGTGATGTATATTTCGTCCATGGCGATGCACAGTCGGCGCGCGTTGCTGCCGGACTGGCAGAGACGGCGCGGGATCTGGGCGTCCGTTGCGTGGTCCATCCTGGTTCAGGTTCTTTCAAGTCGCAGTTCAAAAAGGCAGACGCAAGCGGGGCGCGACTGGCTGTGATCCTTGGAGAATCCGAACTTGCCGAAGGCAGCGCCTCGGTCAAGTTCCTGCGTGCCGATGCTGACGGTTCAGTGGCGCAGCAATTTAGCGTCCCCCAGTCGGAACTGGCGGCAGCGTTGCTCACCAGACTCAGAGATCGGTAAACAATCAACAATCAACGACAGGCAGTCTCGATACGTGATCTGCGGTTAGAAAAATCTGCATAGGATGTTTGAAGAATATGGCATTTGACCTCGAAGAACAGGAAAAAATCGATAGCCTCAAGGCGTGGTGGGATCGCTTCGGCAATACCATCATGACCGCAATCATCATTGTGATGCTTGGTATTCTGGCCTGGTACGGCTGGAACTGGTATAAATCGTCACAGGCCAAGCAGGCGCTGGGTTACTATGAAATCGTGCAGACTTCCGCTCAGTCATCGAGCGCTGATAGTGATGCACGCCTGAACCAGGCCTCTGCCGAACTGAAGAAAAGTTACGACGATACGGCCTATGCTGCTCGTGGCGCTTTGCTGGCCGGCGATTATTATCTTCGTGCCCGCAACTACGACAAGGCGACTGAAGAACTCAAGTGGCTCGCTGATCGTGGCAGTGATTTTCCGGAATTGCTGCCAGTTGCCAAACTGCGTCTGGCCACGGTTTATGCAGATCAGAAAAAGTTTGACGAGGCGCTGGCGCAGCTGAACAATCCGCCGGAACCGTTCAAGGCTCTGTATGATGATCGCAAGGGCGACATCCTTGTTGCCCAGGGCAAGAAGACCGAAGCTGTCGCTGCGTGGAAAGCCGCGCTTGCCGGTACACAGCTGCCTCCTGCGTTTGTGAATACGATTCAATTGAAAATCAGTGCTTTAGGTGGAGAATAACCATGACGCTTCAACATATGCCCCGACATTTTCTGAAAGTAGGTATTCTTGCCGGCGCCCTGGCGCTGGGAGGCTGCGGACTGTTTTCAAATCCATCACAGTTTGAGCCTGTTGATCTGACTGAATATACGCAGACGACAGTGCCTGCTGCAGCATGGAGTGCATCTATCGGCTCAGGCAGTGGTGTCGGCTTTGCACCTGCAGTCTCGGGCGACAGTGTATATGCAGCAACGCCTGATGGTTCAGTCGCCAAAGTTTCTCTGTCCAATGGTGCGATCCAGTGGAAAACGTCTGCTGCCGAAGCCTTGTCAGCCGGCGTGGGTACCGATGGCAATATTGCTGTTGTTGCTGCACCCGATGGCAATATCATTGCGCTGGATGCGGCGGGTAAAAAACTTTGGACAGCAAAGGCAAGTACACGTTCATCCACGCCGCCGGCTGTCGGCGATGGTGTAGTAGTTGTGCGCGCAGACGATTACCGGGTCCAGGGGTTTGATGCGGGCACCGGCGAGCTGCTATGGAACTATCAGCGTACCAATGCCGAGCTGGCGCTGCGCGCCGTCTCTCGTATGGTCATCGACAAAGGGAGTGTACTGGTTGCCGTTCCCAGCGGCCGACTGGTTGCGCTTGATCTGAAGACAGGTACGCTGAAATGGGATGTTCTGGCAGGACCGATACGCGGTGTGACCGATCTTGACAGCGTCACCGATGTTGTTGGTTCTCCGGTGCTGGTTGGCAATGGCGTTTGCGTTGCCACTTACCAGGGTAATGCAGGCTGCTACACACCGGGTCAACGCAATGCACCTGCCCTGTGGCAGCAACCGTTCTCCAGTGCAACGGGCATGACGCTGAATAATAATTCTTTGTACGCCACCGGCATTCATGGCGAAGTTGTTCGCATGGCGCTGGGTAACGGTCAACAGCAGTGGGTCAATCAGGTTCTCAAAAACCGTGGCCTGACCAATGCGGTTTCCAACGGCAATGTTGTTGCTGTTGGCGATTACGAAGGCTACATCCATTATCTGTCTGATGCCGATGGGCATCTGCTGGGCAGATCCGAATTCGGGGGCGACGCTATCGTATCGCCGCTGACCGCCACCGCTCAGGGCATCCTGGTGCAAACAGGTGCGGGTAATCTTGTTATGCTTGGTGTGCGTTGAGTAACATTTCCTTTAAACCCGTGGTGTCGCTGGTTGGCCGGCCCAATGTGGGCAAGTCTACCCTTTTTAACCGGCTGACGCGTTCCCGCGCGGCGCTGGTGGCTGATTACGCGGGTCTTACCCGCGATCGCCATTACGGAGAGGGCCGGGTCGGCAGTATTCCTTTTCTGGTTGTGGATACCGGCGGTTTCGAGCCGGT
>JBEBTQ010000114.1:0-9165 GCA_040393685.1 Advenella kashmirensis
ACAGTGATCTGCAGAAAATCATCCGCTATTTTGAAATGAGCACAGAGAAGCTGGAACGGGATATTGTGGCTTCGCTGGACGAATTGCCTCGTGGAGCCAGTTCGGTCTCCGATCTGTCTGAACATCTGGACAACGCCACAGAACGCGCCTGGGTGTACGGCTCGCTCAAATATGGAGAGGCGCGGATCCGCAGTGCGCATCTGATTCTGGGTATCCTGAAAACTCATTCCCTGCGCAATGTGCTTTACGGCATTTCAACTGAATTTAAAAAAATCACACCCGACGTGCTGGCAGATAATCTTCCGGCCATTGTGAAGGACTCGGTGGAGCAGGAAGATAGTGCAGCCCTGGGTGACGGCACGTCGGCTCCGGTTGCTGCATCAGGCGGTCAGTCTGCCCTGTCCAGGTATGCCGTGGATATGACAGCACGCGCACGCAATGACGAGATCGATCCGGTTTCGGGTCGTGATGAAGAAATTCGCCAGATGGTCGATATTCTGATGCGACGCCGGCAGAACAATCCGTTGTTGACGGGTGAGGCAGGCGTGGGCAAAACAGCGGTCGTGGAGGGTCTGGCGATTCGTCTGGCCAGCGGAGATGTTCCGCCTTCACTGCGTGAGGTGTCGTTATATCTTCTGGATATTGGACTCTTGTCTGCCGGCGCCAGCATGAAAGGCGAGTTTGAGTCGCGGCTTCGGCAGGTGATTGATGAAGTGCAGGCCAGCGAAAAACCGATAGTGCTGTTCATCGATGAAATTCACACGCTGATTGGTGCAGGTGGTGCAGCGGGTACGGGCGATGCAGCGAATCTGCTTAAGCCAGCGCTGGCACGCGGGCAGTTGCGTACGATAGGCGCAACCACCTGGGCCGAGTACAAAAAATATATCGAAAAAGATCCGGCGCTGACACGTCGCTTTCAGGTTGTTCAGGTTCACGAACCGGCAGAAAATAAAGCGCTGATCATGCTGCGCGGACTGGCCGGCAGACTGGAATCCCATCATCAGGTATTGCTGCTGGATGAAGCCATTGATGCTGCCGTACGCCTGTCACACCGTTATATTCCTGCACGACAGCTGCCCGACAAGGCAGTGGCATTGCTGGATACCGCTTGCGCACGCGTAGCGGTCAGTCAGCATGCTCAGCCTCCTGCAGTGGAAGATACGCGACGCAGGATTGAGCATCTTCAGATAGAACGCGATATCGCCCAGCGGGAATTGCAGGTCGGGGTGGGTAGTGATGAGCGTATTGCCGGTATAGATCGCGAGCTTGAAACGGCGCGTGCATCCCTGGCCGAACTGGAAGTCAACTGGCAAAGCGAACAGGCCCTTGCGGCGCGGTTGTTCGAATTGCGTCAGGTGTTGCGCAACGAGGAAACCAGTGAGCAATTGCGCGAGCAGACGCTGACTGAACTCAAAGACGTGCAGCAGCAGCTTGAAGCCCAGCAGGGTGAGGCGCCGCTGATTTTTCCCTCCGTTGACGCCAATGCTGTTGCCGCGGTCGTGGCTGACTGGACGGGTATCCCGGTTGGTCGTATGGTGCGTGACGAAGCCAGCTCGGTATTGCAGTTGTCAGACTCCATTGAAAAACGCGTAATCGGTCAGCGTGACGGACTGGATACGATTACGCGACGCATCCAGACCTCGCGCGCACGTCTGACCGATCCGAACAAGCCGGTAGGCGTCTTTCTGCTTTGCGGCCCAAGTGGGGTGGGCAAGACAGAAACCGCGCTGGCTCTGGCTGAGACGCTTTATGGCGGGGAACAGAACCTCATCTCCATCAACATGAGTGAGTTCCAGGAGGCGCATACGGTGTCTACCCTGAAAGGTGCACCTCCTGGATACGTTGGCTATGGCGAAGGCGGTGTGCTGACCGAGGCGGTACGCCGGCGGCCATACAGTGTGGTTCTGCTGGATGAAGTGGAAAAGGCACATGCTGATGTGCACGAGATTTTTTTCCAGGTCTTTGACAAGGGCTGGATGGAAGACGGCGAAGGTCGCTACATTGATTTTCGTAATACCGTCATCATACTGACGTCAAATGTGGGCACGGACAGAATTGTGGACCTGTGCAAGGATCCGGATCTGATGCCAGATGCAGAAGGTCTGACCGGGGCATTACGTGAACCCCTGCTCGGCGTCTTTCCGGCAGCGCTGCTCGGGCGCCTGGTTGTGGTGCCGTATGTGCCGTTGTCGGATGATATGCTGGGCCGGATTGTGCGTTTGCAGCTTGACCGGATAGGCGCGCGCCTGCACCAGAATCACAATATTGATTTTGAGGTCACAGACGCTGCGGTTGCACAAATCGTCAGTCGCTGTACGGAAGTGGAATCAGGCGGGCGTATGGTGGATGCAATTCTGACCAACACCGTGCTGCCCAATGTCAGTCAGGAAATTCTGAAAAGTACCATCGATGGACGAACCCTGGGTCGTCTGTTGCTGGATGCAAAAGATGGCGAATTCGTTTATCAGTATGACTGACTGGATAAATAAAACGGCTTCGCACTATCAATAAAACCGGCTTCGCACCGTTAATAGCGCCGTTTAAATAAAACCGGATCTACATTTGAAATATGCCCGCAATCATCGCGGGCATATTTCATTTGTCGTTGTTGTTTTCTCTGTCCTTGTACCCGGAATGGGCAGCGCGACGCAGCGTTTCTAGAATGTTATCTTCCTTGTGGCTGTCCAGCGCCGTATCCTTGCTCAGCGTAGTCGGGCTGTCATCGCTGAAAATCGTCTGCCGGTCTTTTTCCGCGCCGTCGCTGGGCAGGGTATCCAGCGGATCGCCATCAATGGATGGATGATGCAGACCTTCAGGTCGCAGCAATTCCACCGGATTATGATGATTGCGATTCGTGGCCGACTCCATCTCGAAAGGATGTCTGTCATCGGGATTTGCGCCGCCTACGGGCAGAACGCCTGGACCGATAAGCAGATCCTTGAAGATATCATCGGGATTTTCAGGTGGCGCAGCGGGACTCTCTTGCGGTGCAGTCGGCTCCGACGCGCCCTGAGCGTTATCGAATCCGTGATTGGCATCGACGCCCTGTGCAGCATCCGGATCGCTGCGCGAAGCCGACATACTGCCTGGCATGGGCGCCACGGTGGTATTGGGAACGACAGCAGGCGGTGGCTCGCGATTGATCGGTGTGCCCAATGGATGCTCGGCCAGCTGCGATTCCGATAGCGGTTGTGATTGTTCCGGCGCCTTGTAGGCCGGATGCCAGGTCGGCAGCTGCGACGGATCATCAGAGACAGGCTCGTTCACACTGGGTGTCAGGGCATCGCCTGCCAGGCCGGCTACACCTGCAGCACCGCCTGTGAATGCGACAGCATCATAAGGCGAGGCGCTCAATTCACTATCGTTTGCTTTCACTGATGGGTTGTTCTGTTTGGCAGGCGCGCTGGTCATCGCGGGCGCACTGGCCATTGCAGGTGAGGCGTCCACCGCAATCAGATAATCGCCAATCAGAATCCGATCTCCGCCCTGCACAGGGCTTTCCTGGGACAGGCCCAGTGGCGTATCGTTTACGCTGACGCGGCCCATGCTGCTCATATTCAGAATGGTCGCTGACGAACGCGACTCATCGATCCGGATGATTGCCTGAAGGCTGCTGAGTTCACCTGCGGTATCTGCCAGGTTCAGATCATTCTGTTCACCGCGACCAATTGTGCCGCCTGGGGCCTGCAACTGACAGGTAAACGATGTTGCGTTGTTCTGATGTTGTACGGTCAGTTTCATGATGGGTTCTGCTCCTTGACGGGTGCAAGCAGACTCGCTCCCTTCGTGTCGCGCACGCCTATTTTGTCAGTGGACGTATCGGAGTGATACTGCCGGCAGGTCGGGTCGAAGTTGACGCAGCGCCGGTAGCGCCGACTGGCTGATGCTGGGCCTTTACGCGCTCAAATACCGGTCCCCATGACGGATGTGATTTTTCGGCGGGAACCAGTGTAAAGTTGGGATTCAATGTCAGTATTTTTTCAAACGTGGTTGCACAACTGCGCTTGGCCTCTATAAGGCATTCGCTGAATGCTTTATATTTGAGGGCAGTGGTATGCAGTCGTACAGAGCCGCTGCTCAGTGATGTTGTGTCATTCACCTGGGTAATGACGGCCTGATACTGACCGGCCATAAAGCTTTCACGAACGGGTCGGATCTGCGCTTCTTCGGAAGAGGTCAGTTCGGTTGATTCTGAATCTCCCCACAGTGAGCATCCAGATACAGCAACGCTGGCGGCCAGGATGCCGGAGAGTAGTAACAGGCGGGAAACGGAATTTTTTTTGATTTGAGACATGTCTGTGTAATAGAAATAATTGATAATGCAGGCTCTCTGAAAAGCGGGATTACGAATGAAATAGTAATACGTTCAGATGACAATAACATGTTCGATATGTGGCATACAGCTTAGGAAAAGTAAATTGTGTAACAAACAGGTAACTTTAGAAAAATACTGTTTATTTTGACTACATGTGGAGCAATTTCAGTAAGAGTATAGGCTTTTGCACATGGTGTTTTCGACTGTCATAAAAACACATTGAGAGGACATAGCAAATGACATTTTTTCAAAACAAGATCATGCGATTGGGTGCTGCAGGCCTGCTTGCCACAAGTGTACTTGGCGGATGTGCATCGACTGAATCGAAAATGGCCGTGCCCTACGTAGTAGAGCTCAAGGCCGACAATCAGGTGAATCCCAATGCCAGCGGCAAGGCTTCACCTGTCAAGGTAACGGTATTCGAACTCAAATCCACCAATGCCTTTGATACAGCTGACTACTTTGCGCTGATGAAAGATCCGCGCGCAGTGCTGGGTGACCAGATGTTGGAAGTGAATTCGCGCATCGTCAAACCGGGCTCAACCGAAGAAATCAAGGCATCAGGCAATACCCAGGCAAAATCACTGGGCATCGTGGCTTCCTATCGGGATCTGAATAACAGTCAATGGCGACTCGTGGTGGATCTGCCGGAAGCCAAAAGCACCAATTTTTATAAGTTCTGGCAGTTCTCGCCCGATGAAAAACGTATACGCATTGACGTGCAGCGGGCTGCCGTCAGCGTCAACAAAACAGAACCAAAATAAACTGCAGATTGTTTTATGAGCATAAGAGATAAAGTAGTCTGGTCCGAGGGCATGTTTTTACGCCCTCATCACTTTCAGCAGTTCGAGCGATTTCTTGAACACAATCTGCGTGTGCGGGTTGAAAGTACCACAAGTGTGTTCTGGGGTTTCCATGACCTGGATATCGATATCGATGCCCTGGCGCTGGGCAAAGTAGCTCTCAAAAAAGCCACGGGTCTTTTCCCTGATGGCACACCCTTCAGCTTTGATGCGGAATCTGCGCCCTATGCCCTGGAAGTGCCGGCAGGCACGCTGGACACCCGCGTGTATCTGGCGATTCCTCGCGTTCGTGAAGGCGCCGAAGATGTTGTCTTTGAAGATACGCCTGATTCGCTGGCCCGCTATACGGTACGGGAAGAAGAGGTTGCCGATACCTGTGAAGTATCGCTGGGAACAGCAGTCGTACAGGTCGGACAACTGCGTTTCAGACTGATGCTGGAGTCCGATTTTGGTGATGAATGGATCGGCATGCCGCTAGGCTGGATTACGGAACGAAGCTCAGACAACAAGGTGGTACTGGACTTCAATTACATTGCGCCGATTCTGTCGAGTCACGTGAGTTTTGCGCTGACCAGTTTTATTCGCGAAATTTTCGGTCTGCTGAATGCGCGCAGCGAATTGCTGGCGAATCGTCTGGGTCAGCCCGGTCGCGGTGGTGTGGCCGAGGTCTCTGAATTTCTCATCCTGGAAACCATCAATCGCTATCGCGGTGCGCTGTGGCATATGATGACGCTGGGCAATCTGCATCCGGAACGCATCTTCCATGATTTTCTGATGCTCGCCAGTGATCTGGCAACGTTTACCGCCCCCGGCAAACGCATGGAGCAGTTCCCGGATTACGTTCATGATAATTTGCGCCTGAGTTTCGAACCGCTGATGGAAGTGCTGCGTCGTGCACTTACCACCATTCTGGAAGAGCAGGCAATTCGCATTCCTCTGCACGACAAGGGCCAGGGACTGCGCGTGGGTCAGGTCACCGATCCGCATCTGCTGCAGTCTGCCGACTTTATCCTGGCAGTACACGCCGATATGCCTGCGGAGCTCACCCGTTCCCGCTTCCCTGCTCAGGTCAAGATTGGTCCTGTGGAACGTATTCGGGATCTGGTGCATCTGCAGCTGCCTGGCGTGACGCTCAAACCGGTAACCAATGTGCCGCGTCAGTTGCCGTACAGTGCAGGTCATATATATTTCTCTCTGGAAAAAACCGGCGATATGTGGAAGCAGCTTGAACGCAACGGCGCGCTGGCACTACATCTTGCAGGTGAGTTTCCGGGACTGACACTGGAGTTCTGGGCTGTCAGAGAAGATCGGGATAGATAAACATGGCTGAAAATTTCGGCGGGACGTCCATCGGGCCGTGGTCAAATGCCACTGCCGGTACAGAAGCGGGCAAACTGCGCCCCGATGATTATGTGATCAGTGGCTCCAATACCCTGGTGGCAGCAGCCAATCCGCTGCTGGTCCTGATTCCGCAAATTCGCAATACGCGTTCGCATCCGTCTCCCATTCAGTTGCGTGAACATCTTGTCGATGAAATCCGTCAGTTCGAACTGCGTGCGCAGCACGCGGGTATTCGCAACGAAACCATTCTGGGCGCTCGCTATTGTCTGTGCACGGCACTGGACGAAGCAGCGGCACTGACGCCCTGGGGCGGCGGTGGCATGTGGTCAGCCAACAGTCTGCTGGTGACCTTTCATAATGAAACCTGGGGCGGTGAAAAGTTCTTCCAGCTTCTGGCCAAGCTCTCGCAGAACCCCGCGCAGCATATCGATCTGCTGGAACTGCTTTATTACTGCCTGGTCCTGGGCTTTGAAGGGCGCTATCGGGTGGTGGACAATGGCCGCTCGCAACTGGAAACCCTCAGGCAGCGCCTGCTGCTGATTCTGCGCAATGCGCGCGGTCAGTATGCGACGGCGCTGTCGCCACACTGGCAGGACGCGCCTATTCTGAACAAGGTGCGCCGGCTGCCCATTCCGCTGTGGGTCTTTGCCGTGCTGGCCGCGGCGCTGGGCTTTTTGTCATTCCTGGGACTGCAATGGAGTCTGGGCGATCGCTCTGACAAACTCTTTGCCGATGTCATCAAGATCAAACCGCCCACCGTTCAGATCAGTGCGCCGCAGGTCAAGCGTGAGCCGGTCAAGACAGACCGGATTGCGCCATTCCTCGCGCCTGAAATTCGTGAGAACCTGCTGACCGTGCGTGATGAGTCTGACCGCAGCGTAATTGTGCTGCGTGGCGATGGCCTGTTCGAGTCCGGTGCCGATTCCATTCGTTCACAATATCTGCCGGTGCTGTCACGTGTTGCCGATGCGCTCAACGCGGTGCAGGGCAATATTCTGGTGACTGGCTATAGTGACAATGTGCCGATCAAGACAATCAAGTACCCATCGAACTGGGAACTGTCGCAGGCACGTGCCGACGCCGTGAAAAAACTGCTGGATGAACGCCTGAACGATAAGGTGCGGGTACGCGCCGAAGGTCGCGGTGAGGCCGATCCGGTAGCGCCTAACGACACACCGGAAAATAAAGCGCGCAATCGACGCGTGGAGATCACCTTGCTTGTTTCTCCTGTTGCTCCGGGCGCCTCAGCCCCCGCAGACCCGTCTGCGATGCCTGAAAGGGGAGCGAACCGATGATCAGCCGTTTCTTCAGTTTCCTTTTCAGTCGTGGTCTCTGGGTCTTTCTGGGCCTGATCGTTATTTCATTCCTGATATGGACCGTGGGCCCCAGTCTGTCGGTCAACAACTGGTATCTGCTGGATTCCCCGCAGGTGCGGCTGTGGGTCATTGGCACGATCTGGGCAATCTGGCTGCTGCGTATCATCTGGCGCAAATGGCGCGAAGGCAGATTGAACGCGCAGTTGCTGGGCCAGCTGCGCAAGCCCCGTCCGGAAGCCGAACTCAAGGACATGCCCGAGGAAGAGCGTGCCGAGCTCAAGGTTCTCTCGGAACGATTTGATGAAGCCATTACGCTGCTGCGCAATTCGCGTTTCGAAGCCGGTGAGAACAAATCTCCACTGGCGCGGTTTTCCAAACAGTATCTGTATCAACTGCCCTGGTATGTGTTCATCGGCGCGCCGGGTTCGGGTAAAACCACAGCGCTGGTCAATTCCGGTCTGAATTTTCCGCTGGCCGACCGCTTCGGCAAAGTCGCCCTCAAAGGGATAGGCGGTACGCGAAATTGCGACTGGTGGTTTACCGACGAAGCCGTGCTGCTGGATACGGCAGGTCGCTACACCACGCATGAAAGTGACCCCACAGGCGACGAGCAGGAATGGAAAGGATTTCTGAATCTGCTGACCAAGTATCGCGGCCGCCAGCCGATCAATGGTGTGATGCTGACCGTCAGTGTGGCCGATCTGCTGAGCGCAACTGATACCGAGAGGGTAGCGCATGCTGCCGTGCTGCGCCGGCGCCTGCAGGAACTTCGCGAAGAACTCGGCATCCAGTTTCCGGTTTACGTACTGGTGACCAAGACCGATCTGCTCTCGGGGTTTGAAGAATACTTTGCGACATTCACCCGCCAGGATCTGGATCAGGTCTGGGGCTTTACCATTCCGTACGAGCAGGCGCAGAAGCCCGACTTCAAGCTGATGACCGCCTACGATACGGAATATGAACTGCTGCAGAAACGGCTTTATGAAGCGCTGCCCGATGTGCTGGCGGCCGAACCGGATGAAACGCGACGGGCACTGGCTTACCTGCTGCCCCAGCAGTTTGCCGGACTGCGTCAGGTACTGGGCCACTTCCTGAGCGATGTGTTTTCCAGCTCCAAGTTTGAATCGGTGGTAATACCTCGCGGCATTTATTTCACCAGTGGTACGCAGGGCGGTCAGACATTTGATCGGGTTACCGGTCAGCTAAAAAAATATCTGAAGATCGAAGGTATCCGCGATCAGGGATCCAGCATTCCGCTGGAATCCGGCAAAAGCTACTTCCTGCATAATCTGCTCAAGGACGTGGTGTTCCCGGAGGCCGCGCTGGCGGGCCTGAACCTCAAATGGGAACGGCGCTACCGGACCATACAGTGGAGCGGCTATGTGCTGCT
>JBEBTQ010000115.1:0-9165 GCA_040393685.1 Advenella kashmirensis
GATTGTCGTCCGGAATGCGGCCGTCCGGAAAAAGTCGCACCACTTTTCCCTGAAGTTTGTCCAGGTCCTGTGAGGTGGGGCGCTGATTGTTTTCTCCCAGAGCAATGAACATATAGCCATTGCGATCAAAGATGATGCGAGAGCCGAAATGGTTTCCTGTTGACAGCTTGGGCTCCTGGCGAAAGACGGGTTTGAAGTCTTCAAGCCGGGTGTTGTCGTCAGACAGTCGTCCAAAACCCACCGCTGTGCCGGCCTTGCCATCCTTACCTTCTTCGGCATAACTCAGGTACACATGGCGAGATTTGGCGAAATCCGGCGCCAGTGCCACATCCAGCAGACCGCCCTGGCCGCTGACCCAGACTTTGGGTGTGCCACTGACGGCCGAGGGCTTGTCGCTTCCTGGTTTCCAGTAATTGAGCGTTCCGGTGCGCTCGGTAATCAGCATGCCGGCGTTGTCCGGCAGAAATGCCATGGACCAGGGATGCTCAAGTCTTTCCAGGAGAATTTCATTCGAAATATTCTTTGCTACCGGTGCCTTGTCACCTGGAGAGAAAACGGTATTGGCGCCAGCTGCAGTCACGCCAGCGAGAGAGCCCAGCGCAAGTGCAGTTGTAATAATGCCGTTTGCAATTTTTCTTTTAAGCGTCAAGGAAGTACGTGGCGAAATGTCGTTGGGCAAGGGCATCGCAGGGTCTCCATGAAGTCATGCATTCGTGTTCAACGATCCCTGACAATTTCCTGAAAGAGACCGGCAGTCTCTTTTATAGCATGCTTTTTCAAGTGCAGGGGACAGCGCTGAGCCGGCGCATGACGCAGATATGCAGCGCCAGCATCATGCAGGGCAATAATCCATGTGCGTTCCCGGGTATAGCCAGCCGTGGCAGGCGTGCAGCGCACTCGTGCCGCAGTGCGATGATTGGCACGTCTGCTTCAACTCTGCATTATTTTGGTGCGGCATGCCTCAGGAGGGGTGGGATCTGACGCTCGGTCCAGGTTCAGCCGGGCATGGCGCAGGCACAAGTCCGCAGCGGGTTCATCCCCTGGAAAGTGGTATCAATACATCGTTGGCACGTCTCTTGCTTGAGGTCTCAGGTCACATTCAAGGAAATCCAATGAAAGCGCATCCCCTAAAGAAGACTATGGTCACAGCCCTGACGTTCGCGATGTTGGGTAGTGCGGTACCGACGATTGCCAGTGCAGAATCCGTTTTGACTATCGCCATGACTGCAGCAGATATTCCCAGAACGTCGGGTCAGCCTGACCAGGGATTCGAGGGTAACCGCTTTACCGGTATCCCCATGTATGATGCGCTCGTGGAATGGGATTTGTCATCGAACAAAGGCGCTACGCCGCTGACGCCTGGCCTGGCTACAAGCTGGGACGTCGATGCGAACGACAAGACCAAATGGGTGTTCAAACTGCGTTCCGGCGTGAAATTTCATGATGGTTCACCATTCAACGCGCAGGCTGTGATCTGGAACGTGGACAAAGTGCTGAACAAATCCGCGCCGCAATATGATCCGGCGCAGGTGGGAGCCACAGTTTCGCGAATGCCGACCATCAATGCGGCGAGGGCCATTGATGATATGACGGTTGAAATAACCACGACTGAACCGGATGCCTTCCTGCCTTATAACCTGACCAATCTCTTCATCGCCTCTCCCACGCAATGGCAAAAGAAATTTGACGCTGTCCCCGCCTCGGTCAAGGATCCACTGGAGCGTTCCAAACAGGCATGGAATGCCTTTGCTGCCGAAGCGTCGGGTACCGGGCCTTTCAAGCTTTCCCGACTGGTGCCACGCACGCGGCTCGAGATGGTCGCAAACAAGGATTACTGGAACCAGGCCCGGGTACCCAGACTTGATAAGGTCGTGCTGCTGCCAATGCCGGAGGTGAGTGCGCGCACGGCGGCGCTGATGTCCGGGCAAGTGGACTGGATAGAGGCGCCCGCGCCCGATGCGCTGGATGCGATCAAAGCACGTGGGAATACAATTTATACGAATGTGCAACCACATATCTGGCCGTGGCAGTTCTCTATTGCTGAGGGCTCCCCCTGGGCCGACAAACGCGTGCGTCAGGCCGCCAATCTTTGCGTGGACCGTGATGGCATGAAAAGCATGCTGGGAGGCCTGATGGCGCCAGCACAGGGCATTGTGGACAAGAGCAGTCCCTGGTGGGGCAAGCCGACCTTCGATATCAAATATGATCCGGATGCGTCACGCAAACTCATGCAGGAAGCCGGGTTCTCCGATAGCAAGCCTGCAAGGGTGAAAGTGCAGATTTCTGCATCGGGCTCGGGTCAGATGCAGCCTTTACCCATGAATGAATTCATTCAGCAGAATCTCAAGGAATGTTTCTTTGACGTGCAGTTTGATGTCGTGGAATGGAACACGCTTTTCAACAGCTGGCGCCTGGGAGCGAAGGATCCCAGCGCTCACGGTGCACAGGCAACCAATGTGAGTGCGGCGACGATGGATCCGTTTTTTGCCATGGTGCGCTTCGTGAGCAGCAAAGCCCTGCCACCCGTGTCGAATAATTGGGGTTACGTGACGGACAAGGCGTTTGATGATCTGATTGGCGAGGCCCGCAACAGTTTTGATCCTGGGCAACGAGATGCAGCGCTGGCAAAGCTTCATGCCCGGATGGTGGACGAGGCTGTGTTCCTTTATGTGGCACACGACGTAGGACCACGCGCGATCTCGAACAAAGTAAAGGGCGTTGTGCAACCACAAAGCTGGTTTATTGATATCGCCACGATGTCCAAGGAATGAATTCGGTGACTAGGATTTCGGGGGGTACATCATGATCTACTTTCTCAGACGGTTCGTGTATGCATTGCCCGTGCTCCTGGGGGTGGCATTTCTGTGTTTCTCCCTGATTTATATTGCGCCTGGCGATCCGCTGGTATCCGTGATGCCTCCTGACGCATCTGAAGCATTGCGCAAGCAGATGATGCAGATCTATGGCTTCGATCAGCCTTTCCTGGTGCAGTTCTGGAATTGGTTATGGCGAGCGTTGCATGGCGATCTCGGGATGTCCATCGCGACCAGCCGTCCCGTTGCCGGCGAAGTGCTGGTCGCGGTCGGCAATTCGCTGCGATTGGCGGTGGTGGCTGTCCTTATCGGTTTTTCCTTTGGCATTGTATTCGGTCTGGTTTCGGGGTATGCCAAACATTCTGTCTGGGACCGACTGGCATCGTTCAGTTCTATCTTCGGGGTCAGCGTTCCCCATTACTGGCTGGGTATGGTTCTGGTGATCGTGTTTTCGGTATACCTGAACTGGTTTCCTGCTACCGGCTCTGCCGCCGGCGATGGTTCAGGATGGCGCTGGGATTGGGAACACATGCAGTATATGATCCTGCCTGCTGTGACCATGTCGGTGATACCCCTGGGTATCGTGGCTCGTACCATTCGCGCGCTCGTCAGCGATATTCTGTCACGCGAGTTTATGGTAGGCCTGACGGCGCGGGGACTTAGCAACGCACAGATCTTCATGCATTTGGTGAAGAATGTAGCGCCTACTGCGCTGTCGGTTATGGGATTGCAGTTGGGATATCTGCTGGGTGGTTCAATCCTGATTGAAACCGTCTTTTCATGGCCGGGCGCAGGCTTTTTGCTCAACTCGGCGGTATTTCAACGGGACTTTCCACTGCTGCAGGGCACGATTCTGATTATGGCCATCTTTTTTGTTCTGCTCAATCTGCTGGTCGATACGATTCAGACCTGGCTGGACCCTCGCATTCAAAGGTAGCGCAATGACAGAATATTCTATCGCATCCAGCACAAATGTGATTCACCCGCGGTCCCGGCGCGGTACAGGATACTGGGGTGGTGTCATGCAGAATCTGCGAGGCAACCGGCTGGCCATGTTTGCCGCTGGTGTGCTGATTCTGCTGGTATTGATGGCGATCTTTGCGCCATGGATCATGCCAGCCGATCCGTACAAATCATCGATTCTGCACCGTCTGAAACCGGTAGGCACAGACGGGTATCTGCTTGGCACAGATGAGCTGGGGCGCGATCTGCTGTCGCGTCTGATTCTGGGAGCCAGGCTGTCGTTGTTTATGGGTATCACGCCCGTGATTATTGCATTTGGCATCGGAGGTACTATCGGCATCATTGCAGGGTATGCCGGCGGACGGATCAATTCTGCCATTATGCGACTGACTGATATTCTGTACGCCTTTCCTTCAGTGCTGCTGGCGATCGCCCTGTCGGGTACGCTCGGCGCGGGCACCGGCAACGCCTTGCTGTCGCTCACCGTCGTGTTCATTCCACAGATCATTCGCGTTGCCGAAAGTGTGACGACGCAGATGCGCACTCAGGAGTTTGTTGATGCAGCCAGGGCATCAGGTGCCTCATCGGTCAGAATCGTTTTCAGCCAGGTGCTCAATAATGTACTGGGGCCCATCTTCGTATTTGCGACCAGTCTGATTTCCGTTTCCATGATTCTGGCCTCCGGTCTTTCGTTTCTGGGTTTGGGCGTGAAACCCCCGGAGCCCGAGTGGGGATTGATGCTCAACACACTGCGTACAGCAATTTATACCCAGCCGGTAGTTGCGGCACTGCCCGGACTGATGATTTTCATCACCTCTGTGTCGTTCAATGTGTTTTCAGACGGGCTGCGGCAGGCCATGGATATCAAGGAGTAATGATGGTGACATTGACCCAGTCCCAGGATATTGGCGGACCGGCGCAGCCTCTGCTGATCGTTAAAGATCTGCTCAAGCATTTTCCTTTGAAGTCGGGCCTTTTCGGTCAGAACAAGGCGGCAGTGCAGGCGGTAGACGGTATCAGTTTCGACGTCAGAAAAGGCGAGACATTGGGGATCGTGGGTGAGTCGGGCTGTGGCAAATCGACGACTGCACGTTTGCTGATGCAGTTGCTGCGCCAGGATAGCGGTGAGTTGATCTTTGACGGACAGACGGTCGGTAGTGCGCACTTGCCCATGAAGACGTTTCGTCGTCAGGTACAAATGGTTTTTCAGGACAGTTATTCGTCTCTGAATCCGCGCATGACGATTGTGGATTCGATTGCTTTTGCACCTGCCGTTCACGGGATGTCACGGGATCAGGCCCGGCGGGAGGCATTGACGCTGCTGCAAAACGTTGGTCTTGATCCACAACGTTTTGCAGATCGATATCCCCACGAACTCTCAGGCGGTCAGCGTCAGCGTGTCAATATCGCCAGGGCGATAGCGTTGCGTCCGCGACTGATCATTCTTGACGAGGCTGTCTCTGCGCTGGACAAATCGGTAGAGGCGCAAGTGCTGAATCTGCTTTCGTCGCTGAAGGAAAAATACAAGCTCACGTTTGTGTTTATCAGCCACGATTTGAGTGTGATTGAATATTTGTGCGATCGGGTGCTGGTCATGTACCTGGGCAAGGTTGTGGAGCTGGGTAAGGCAGATAAGGTTTTGAAAACACCGGCGCATCCTTATACGCAGGCATTGCTGGCATCGGTGCCCACAACCGATCCGGACCGGCGGACCAATAAACCCCCGTTGGCGGGGGATCCGCCCAACCCTATCGATCCGCCATCAGGCTGTCGGTTTCACCCTCGCTGCAGTCAGAGGATAGCCAACTGTCAATCGCATATTCCACTGCTGATTGAACATCAGTTGCAGCATCAGGTGGCCTGTATCCGTGTCAATGACCGTATTGGCCAATGCATCGGCCTCGCGTCTCAGGGATCAGGTCGGCCTGCAGATATAAGGAGTGCATGATGGATACGCAAGCCGGTTTTTCAGTGACAGCAGTTTCTGGCCAGAGCCCGGGAACCATTGCGAATGAGGCTATTGACGTCAGGGATCTGAGGGTTACGTTTCGCCGCGCGGGAAAAACGATACGGGCGGTCAACGGGGTATCGTTTCATGTTGATAAAGGCGAGACCCTGGTGCTGATCGGTGAATCCGGATCGGGCAAGAGCGTCACCCTGCGTGCACTGATGCGACTGCATCCGGAGAAACAGACAGAGCAGACCGGAGCAATCCGGATTCAACAACACGATGTGCTGCAAATGGACAAACGGCAACTGCGGGCATTGCGCGGCAAGAAGATCTCGATGGTGTTCCAGGAGCCGCTGCTAGCGCTGGATCCGGTTTACACGGTGGGGCAGCAGATGATTGAATGCATTCGGACGCACCATGCGGTCAGTGTCCAGGAAGCGCGCATCATGGCCATCTCTGCGCTTGAGTCTGTGCGCATACCCAGTCCGGAGAAGCGCATGAATGCCTATCCGCATGAAATGTCCGGGGGCATGCGGCAGCGTGCCATGATCGCACTGGCTTTGTCGGCCCAGCCGGAGATTCTGCTGGCCGATGAGCCGACCACTGCGCTGGATGCGACAGTGCAGATACAGGTGCTGATTCTGATGCGTGAGCTGCAGAAACGGCTGGGACTGGCCATTGTGTTTGTGACTCACGATATTGGTGCCGCCACGGAGATGGCAGATCGGGTTGCGGTCATGTACGGGGGGCGGATTGTTGAAGAGGGCAGCATCAGGGAAATACTGGACAACGCTCAGCACCCTTATACGCTGGCTTTGCTTAAAAGCCGGCGCCACGGTATGACACGCGGCAAACCGCTGGACGTCATCCAGGGATCGCCGCCGGATCTATCCAATCTGCCGCCGGGCTGCCCGTTTGCTGCGCGGTGTCCGCAGGCCATGGACCGCTGCCGAAAAACCGTACCGCCGGTCACAGGAATCAGTCGAAGTCATCAGGTACAGTGCCATTTGATGAGTGTCTGACAGACCTCGTATTAACGGAAACTCAACAGGTAAAGCAATATGGATATGAATGAGCAACAACAGGCAATTCGCATCGATGCGCAGCGATTGTGGACATCATTAATGACCCTGGCCGAAATTGGGGGAACAGAGAAGGGCGGCGTGAACCGTCTTGCCCTGACCGAACTGGACAGACAGGGGCGTGATCTGTTTGTGCGGTGGGCGCAGGAAGTCGGCTGCAGCATCCGTGTGGATGAAATGGGAAATATTTTTGCCCGTCGTGAAGGGAGCGAACCACACTTGCCGCCTGTCATGACCGGCAGTCACATCGATACCCAGCCCACGGGTGGTAAATTTGATGGAAACTACGGTGTTCTCGCTGGACTGGAAGTGTTGCGGACCCTGAATGATCTGCAAATCAGGACCCGGGCGCCGCTGGAAGTGGTGGTCTGGACCAACGAGGAAGGGTCACGCTTTGTTCCTGTGATGATGGGCTCTGGTGTTTTTGCTGGCGCCTTTACTGCGGAAACTGCGCTGCAAAGTACAGATGTAAATGGGATCAGCGTGGCAGAAGCACTGTCAGCAATTGGATATAACGGGAGCATTCCATGCAAGGCTGGCGTTGCCAAATGCTACTTTGAAGCCCATATCGAGCAGGGGCCGGTACTTGAACAGCGTGCGCATACCATCGGTGTGGTCAGCGGCGCACTGGGACAGCGATGGTTCGACGTAGTCGTACAGGGCGTGGAATCCCATGCAGGAACAACACCCATGGAACTGCGCAGAGATGCCTTGCTGCCTGCCATGCGTATTGTGAGCGAGGTCAATGACATAGCCCAACGCTACGGTCCGGACGGGCGCGGTACCGTAGGCTGGTTCGACGTTTACCCCAATTCGCGCAATGTCATCCCCGGCAGGGTTCGCCTCTCGGTTGACCTGCGCGCCCTGACCGATGACGACCTGACTGCCATGGCCACCGATTTTCGTCGATTTTGCGACACCATGGCCAATCGCTATGAAGTCGGGATTCAAGTCGAAGAAGTGGTGTACTTTCCCCCACAGAGCTTCGCGCCGGCTCAGGTAGCCATGGTGGAGAACGCTGCAGCACGGCTGGGATATCCAAATTCCATGCTGGTCAGCGGTGCGGGTCATGACGCCGTCTATATGGCACGTGTGTGCCCGAGCGCCATGATTTTTATTCCCTGCAAGGACGGGATCAGCCATAATGAAATTGAGGACGCAACACCGGAACACGTAGAGGCAGGCTGCAATGTATTGCTGCATTGCATGCTTGGCGAAGCCGGGGTCGTATAACGGAAAGTATCATGGATCATTACGCGTTTACTTCAGTCGCCCAGCTTGCCAGCAGTCTGGATATGAATAGTGTCACCTCCGAACTGTTGACCACGTTTTTTCTGAAGCGGATCGAGAAGTTCAATCCGATGCTGCATGCCTTCACCTGTGTCTTTCGGGAACAGGCGCTGGCGCAGGCTCGGGAATCGGACGCCCGCAGGAAACAGGGTAAATCGCTGGGTGTCCTTGATGGCATTCCGGTTGGCATCAAGGACCTGTGCGATATCGAAGGCACCATCACGGCTTGTGGTTCGCGGCAATGGGAAACGCGGGTCAGTACGCAGACTGCAGATGTCGTTAAGCGCCTTCGGGCTCAGGGCGCCGTGATTATCGGCAAGACGCACACGGTAGAGTTTGCCTTTGGCAGCTGGGGCACGAATCCCTTGCTGGAAACGCCAAGAAACCCCTGGGACAGACGATATCATCGCGTGCCTGGCGGATCTTCAAGTGGTTCGGGTGTGGCGGTGGCTGCGGGTCTGGTGCCTTGCGCACTGGGGACGGATACCGGGGGATCGGTACGGACTCCTGCGGCGCTCAATAGCATCACCGGCCTGAAGACGACCGTAGGCGCTATCGATACGGCAGGGGTTTTCCCGTTATCGCAGACGCTGGACAGTATCGGACCCATGACTCGCTCGGCCGATGACGCGGCCCTGCTGTTTCACGCGCTGACACACGAGCCCGGTCAGGCCCTGGAAGACCCCTGGCATCGTCTGCTGGATGATGGGAATGGACTGGATGGCTTTCGGATCTGTGTGGTTCCCGATGAGGATTACGGCGTGCCGGTGCAGCGCGCCGTGCGTCTGGCTGTGCGCGATATGGTCAGGATGGTGGAAATGGCAGGGGCGAAGATCGTGAGAGAAGCGCCGCCGTTCAGCTTTGAAGACATGATGCGCGATTGCGGAAAATTGATCGCTGCCGAAGGATGGCGCGTGCATAAAGACTATATCCAGGACCCGTCCCAGCATTTCGGACCCTTTGTGCGCGACCGCCTGATGGCCGGCAAGGCAATATCGGATATGCAATATGAGGATTTGCTCGCCGCGCACTTGCGGATGCAGGCGGTGTGGGCGGAATGGATGGC
>JBEBTQ010000116.1:0-8976 GCA_040393685.1 Advenella kashmirensis
GTCTGGTCAGCGAAGGTCTGGCCGACATTGGCGTGGTCGCCGGCATAGACGAAGAGCAGGTCACGGCCGAAGATGGGCTGTGCTTTATTCCCTATCGCTCCGACAATCTGGTGCTGGTTACCTCACAGGGGCACCGACTGGCGGCTTACGAAGAATTGGCCTTTGCCGAAAGTCTGTCATGTGAATTCGTGGGGCTTTCAGAATGGAGTGCTATCCATGCATTCCTGAAACAGGCGGCAGAAACCCTGGGCAGCCCGCTGCGCTTTCGTGTGGAGGTAGGCGGATTCGAGGCAGCTTGCCGAATGATCGCGGCCAATGCCGGCGTTGGCGTGATTCCCGAGACTGCCGCGCGACGTTACGCCGCCACCATGCCCCTGAAAATCATCCATCTGAGCGACAGCTGGGCACTGCGCCGCCTGTACGTATGTGTGCGCAAACTGCAGGAACTGCCTTCTTTTGCGCAGGAACTGGTCGCCCTGATGCAGGAAGATGCCGCGCAGCAGAATGTGACCCAGAGCAAAAAAAGCGGAACCCATAGGCTTAAGTGAAGTCCGTGTTTCACGATTAATAATTCCACTGGCGGTGCCTTAAGGGTTATGCTGATGGCTGTTGTCCGGGCAGTATGCCTTAGTGCGCCCGGCGTAGCAGGAAAGCGGCGAAAAGGTCTGAACCGTAACGGCAGATCCGCCCCCCACGCATTTTATTTATTGTCAGGAAACAGTGCGCATGACTCAGGAAGTTCAGCAGCCCGACCTCTCCGCATGGATCGGTCGTCAGGAAGTGACCCAGGATTTCATCAACCCCTCGCATGTGCGGAAGATTGCGGCAACGCTGGAGACAGTTGCACCGGCGGCGGGTGAAGCGCTGCCACCGCTGTGGCAATGGGCCTTGTTCATTGAACCCGCGCCTCAGGATCAGCTGGGCGCAGACGGACATCCACGGCGTGGCGGATTTCTGCCCCCGGCCGATAACCGTAACCGCATGTGGGCGGGCGGGCGGCTGCAGTTTCACCAGCCCCTGCGGGTCGGGCAGGAGGCAGAACGCCGCTCTACCATCACCGCCATTCGCGAAAAGAAAGGCAGTACCGGTAGTCTGCTGTTTGTGACCGTGACTCACGAGTACTCACAGGATGGGCAGCTGTGTATTCATGAAGAGCAGGACATCGTCTACCGCGAGCCGTCGCCGCCAAAGCTGGGCGGCACCGATGCCGCCGGCGCTGCCGAGTGGTCAGAAACCATTACGCCCACCAGCACGCTGCTGTTTCGCTATTCCGCCGTTACCTTTAACGGCCACCGGATTCATTACGACTATCCATATGTGACCGAGACCGAAGGTTATCCGGGACTGGTTGTTCACGGCCCCATGATTGCCACGCGTCTGCTGCAGGCGTTCTGCCAGGCGCATCCGGATAAAACCGTCACAGGCTTTTCTTTCCGCGGACATCGCCCGCTGATCGCGCCGGCCGTCTTTCGTGCCCAAGGGGCGCTTGACGAAGCCGGCAAGGCGCGCGTCTGGGCCGAGCAGGAAGGCACGGTGGCTCAGACAGGGGAGGTTCAGTACAAATGAAAACAGCACAGTCTGCGGGCGTGCGCCCGCTGGACGACATCACCGTCCTGAGTCTTGAACATGCCATTGCCGCCCCGTTCTGCACGCGCCAGCTTGCTGATCTGGGCGCGCGGATTATCAAGGTGGAACGCCCCGGCGTGGGTGATTTTGCGCGCAACTATGACGAGCGCGTCAAAGGCATGTCCTCACATTTCGTCTGGACCAACCGTTCTAAGGAAAGCCTGACGCTGGACCTGAAAAGTCCTCAGGCCAAAGAGGTGCTGGCGCGTCTGCTGCCACAGGTTGATGTCCTGGTACAGAACCTGGCGCCAGGTGCCGCTGCCCGGCTGGGGCTGTCCTATGATCAGTTGCATGAGCAGTATCCCTCCCTGATCGTCTGCGATATTTCAGGGTATGGTGCAGGTGGTCCTTACGAAACCAAGAAAGCCTACGACCTGCTGATACAGAGCGAGAGCGGTTTCGTGTCCGTGACGGGCAGTCGCGACGAACCGGCCAAGGCAGGCTGCTCCATTGCCGATATCTCTGCCGGCATGTACGCCTATTCGCATATCCTGTCGGCCCTTTTGTTGCGCGGCAAAACCGGTGAAGGCAGTCATATTGACCTGACCATGCTGGAAAGTATGGTCGAGTGGATGGGATTCCCGCTGTATTACGCGTTTGATGATGCCCCGCCACCGGTACGCGCCGGCGCGGCGCATGCCTCCATCTATCCCTATGGGCCGTTCCTGGCCGGCAACGGAAAGACCGTGATGCTTGGGCTGCAGAACGAAAGGGAATGGAAGATCTTCTGCGATCAGGTTCTGGAAAAACCCGAACTGGCGGTGGATGAACGCTTCAATTCCAATTCGCGTCGCACGGCCAATCGGGAAGTCTTGCGCGACCTCATTGTCCAGGCCTTTGCGGCCCATGACGATGAACAGATCATTGATCGCCTGGAAAAGGCCGGTATTGCCAACGCCCGGGTCAACGAGATGAAAGCGGTCTGGGAGCATCCCCAGCTGAAAGCGCGCAGCCGTTTCACGCAAATGGACAGTCCTGTGGGCACGCTGCCCGCCTTTTTGCCGCCCGGCGTCAACAGCAACTATGACTATAAAATCGCTGCGGTTCCCGATCTGGGCGAGCATTCGACCGCCATCCTGGACGAACTGGGCTATGATGACGCCACGATCAATGAGTGGAAATCCTCGGGTGTCATCTGAGCGCCCGTGTCTGCACTAATCAAGGAGTAAGAAGAAGATGAGAATGCGTTCTGCACTGTTTGTTCCGGCGACGCGGGTGGACAGAATACCCAAGGCACTGGCCAGTGACGCTGATGCCGTGATCGTCGATCTGGAAGACGCGGTCGAGCAGGACGCCAAGGAAAGTGCGCGCCAGGCACTGCGCGAATTTGCAGAAGGCAATCCGGATGCGCAGTTTCTGGTCCGGGTCAACGATGCGGGCTCGCGCTGGTTCAACGACGATATCGCGTTGTGCACCCGGCTTGCCAATATCACAGGTGTCATGCTGCCGAAAGCAGAGAGCCATTCCCAGGTCAGTGCCGCGACGATGGCCCGCAAGCCTGTGTATCCGATCATCGAAAGTGCCATGGGTCTGATGCGCATGCCCGAACTGTGCCAGGCGCCTGGCGTGGCTCGTCTGTCCTTCGGGGCACTGGACTTGGCCCTGGATCTGAACATGGATCGCGACTCGGCTGGTGCGCAACAGCTGCTGGCCTCTGTCCGTCCGCAACTGGTCATACAAAGCCGCGCAGCCGGGATTGAGGCGCCGCTGGATGGTGTTTATCCTGATATTTCAAATGCCGCGGGTCTGACCGAGTCGGTTACGCTGGCCAAAGGCATGGGCTAAGCCGGTGCGCTGTGCATTCAACCAACTCAGGTAGAAGTGATCCATCAGGTGTTAGAACCGACTGCCGCCGAAAAAGACTGGGCGGCGCGTGTTCTGAAGGCGTTTGAAGAAAGCGGCCGTGCCGCGTTCAAGCTCGACGGACAGATGGTAGATATGCCGGTTATTGAGAAAGCTCGCCGGATTCTTCAGTCTCATCCTTAGGCAGGCGAACAATAAAGGTCGAGCCCTTGCCGGGCTCTGACTGTACCCGAATGTCGCCGTGGTGCCGGTTGACCACGGTTTTCACAAACACCAGACCCAGGCCCAGGCCGCCCGGGTCGTCCTGCCCGCCGGGCCCGACGCGGGTAAAGGCGGTAAACAGCCGGTTCACGTCTTCCTGACTCATGCCTCGTCCTTCATCGGCAATACTCACTTCCCAATAGCGATCGGCCGAAGTCAGGCGGCAGGTAATGGTGGTGTTATCCGGGCTGTACTTGAAGGCGTTATCCAGCAGATTGCTGAAGCCGCGCGTCAGCAGCGACTGATCTCCTTTGATGAAAGCACAAGTGGTATCGATATCGCTGACGATCGGAATGTTGCGGGTCTGGCTGGTAATCCAGAATTCATTGATGGCATCCAGCAGCAGATCGCTCAGATTCAGGGGGACAAATTCAATGCTGGCCTTTTCTGCGCGGGTAAATTGCACAAAATCCTCAACCAGATGGATGGTTCGTCCTGAAAGCTGGCTGACGCGTGCCAGCAGCTCCTGGGTGGGCAGCGCACGATCCGGGTCATTCTGCAGATCAATGAGCGCCAGAATGGAATTCTGCGGCGCCCGCATGTCATGGGAGATAAATCGCAGGGTTTCATCACGCCTGCGTTCGGCCTGACGCAACGCACTGATATCGATCAGATTCAGGATATACCCGGAACGCTTGTGCGATGACGTATAGGTGGGCATGGTTTTGAGCAGCAGGTCATTGCCCGCGCGGTCTCGCACTTCAAAACCCTCATCGTAGTGGATGCCCGCGGCGCCGCTGTACGCGTCAGCATCGAGTGCCGGCAGTGCTCTTTCCGGGTGGTCGATGGCAGCGATGAGCTCGCGGCAGACCACCGGATCGGGAATGATGGCGTTCAGAATCACCTGGATATCCAGTCCCTCGGTCAGGGTCAGATCGCCCAGACTGGCCATATAGCGCTCGGCGCTGCTGGTCCATAAGGTGAGCTGATGATTTGCGTCGAAGACGACCGCAGGATCCGGAATCGCATTGAAACTGTCACTGATGAACTGGCGCAGGTTTCGCACACGATTCAGAGCGAACCGCAATTCGGTGATTCGCTCGTTCAATGACATTTGAAATTTCTGCGGCGCATCCGTCAGGGCGGCCTCCGCACGTAGCAGCGGATATTCCCGGTTCAGTTCGCTCATTTCCCGGCTCATCTGACTTAGGGCCATTTCCTGGGTTCGCCAGCTCCAGATCGGATAGGTCAGGGCGATGCCCCACATGGCTGCCACCGGCGAGATCCAGTAGTCCGCGAGATACAGCAGAAGCAGGGCGCCACTGAGCACCAGGAACAGGGCGACTGTGGTGGCCACCAGCACGCGCCGCGGAGACAGTTTTCGAATGGCTATCAGCAACAACAGCACAGGCAGGATTGAAATCAGACTGCGTGTTGTCAGGGCAGGGCGTTCGATCCAGTTGTCGTGTCTTGCGGCCTGCAGCATGTTGGCAAGAATTTCCACACCCGACATATTGTCGACCGTATCAGAGGAGACGGGCGTGGGAAAATGATCGCCCATACCGGTAGCCCACGATCCGATCAGCACATATTTGTTATCGAAATAATGTTCGGGAACCCGTCCGAAAAGCACATCGCTGTACGAGACCATGGGGAAGGTCCCCGGCGACCCTACATAAGGGATCAGATATGGCTGGTCACCGGATCGGGCAATCAGCGATTGGGCAATATCGCCCTGACCGCCCACTTGCAGCATGGCAAGTACGAAATGGCGAAAACGGCTGTCCTGTTCAGATACCAGGCGAATACGCCGCGCCATGCCGTCCTGATCAGGCACAATATTCAGAAACCCGATGTCACTGGCTGCCTCTCGCAGGATGGGGATGGGGTCCACGGGCGACTGGTGCCCCGGATCCGACAGAAAATTGGCCAGCACCACCCGGCCATTGTCCCGGATGGTTTCGGCGAACATGGAATCATCGTGGTTCCGATTGGAGTCGGAGTCTGCAAAAATAATGTCGAATCCCACCGCCCGCGCACTGCCAAGCCGCTTGAGCAGATTGGCATGAACATCGCGCTGCC
The DNA here is from genome assembly GCA_040393685.1 of Advenella kashmirensis. Classification (GTDB taxonomy): domain Bacteria; phylum Pseudomonadota; class Gammaproteobacteria; order Burkholderiales; family Burkholderiaceae_B; genus Advenella; species Advenella kashmirensis_C. Next base: position 5,713 of record JBEBTQ010000116.1, read on the forward strand.
AGGGCCAGAAGCCGATCTGCGTCAGACTCTTGTCGTCGACGGTAATGATGACGATGTCCTGGTCTGGCTTACCGGAATGGGTATAGCTGATAGCCGTATCGTAAAGGCTGGAGCCAAAGCGTGAAAGCAGTAGAAACTGGCTGCAGACCAGTGTAAAACCGAGCATCAGCAGCGACACCAGCAGCCATTCGCGGTTGTATCGCTGGCTGATGGGTCTGTGTATGCCCTGGCCCATCGGATCAATCGGAAGTGCGCAGCAGGTACTCCCCACTGCCTGTGGCTACGGGTGATCCCTGACCATCGTTGATGGTATTCATGATCTGCTGCAGCGGCAGTACTGAATCGGCACCGGCAAGACCCTGATCGTCCACAGACCGGATCAGCGCGTATACGGTTCCGTTGCGCACGGCCGGTAACCTCACCTGCGTCTCAGTGATGCGGCGACTCCAGAGTACGTCATATCCTTCTGTATCGTCGGCAAGAATGACCTGGTAAGCAACGGCACCGGGCACCGGATCAAATTGCACTTGACTGATCTGGTTCTGTCTCTGACCCGGAAGGGGGCGCAACACAGGCGGTGGCAGCAGAGATCGCGCAGCCTGTGCTCGTCCCTGACTATCACTGACCAGACCCTGGTTTGCTGCCAGCGAAGTGATCGCGGTGGCGCCCGGTTGCGAAACGTCTGCGTGACCTTTGACGATCGCACTATAGACGCCCTGATTCTGGAGCATACCGGCCCGCACAATGGTGCCACGTACCCCCGTTACACTGACCGGGGTACGGATCTCAAACCGACCGACTCCCTGGACGCCGGGATCCACATGACTTTGCACATCGCCCTTTTCGATGGTGAAGATGGCGTCTATGTAGCCGGTGCCCGAAAACTGACGCAGACGCTTGGCGGTAACCGAACTGTCTGCCGGCACCAGCACCTTGCTCTTGTCCGGCAGGGTCAGCGTCACGTTGCTGTCCGGACCTGCAGCCACCACTGATCCTTCCTGAATCTGGCCGCCGGTTTCGCGTATCGGCAGCCCATTGACAAAGGCCTTGCCGCGCAAATGCGAGATGGTGGCAACGGCAGGGATTTCGTCGATCATGGAAAACGGCACTTTCAGCTCAAAGCCGACAGGAATTTTGTACTGATCGGCAATGCCATTGATCTCGCGAATGGCCTTCCAGTTGTCTTCGTTATGGGTAAAGCGCTGTGAGAGTGTGAGCAGAATATCACCCGGCCGGAAGCGATAGGTGAAGTAATCGCCGCGTGCGCCGGTGGCCTGCCCGAAGGCGGGCGCGGTCGCCATGAGGCTGGCTACAAGTAGGGTCAGCGCCGTCAGTAGCGGCGCACTGCGAATTTTCATTTAAGGGCCGGTTGTTATTATGGTCTTGGGGTATATCCAGGAATCACACGGCGAGGTCGCTTGCCGATTTCGGGTACAGGCTCAAGCCGGTAGCCGAGAGCGTAAGAGGACACGATACGCAGGCCGTTTTCCGGACGGATCTGCAGTTTCTGCCGCACATTGGACAAATGCGTATCCAGCGTGCGTGAAGTGGGCGGAATTTCGCGGTTCCAGATGGCGGCGCTTAAGGCGTCGCGCGAGAACAGGCGGCCCATATTACGGAAAAACAGCACGGCGAGATCGAACTCTTTGGGCGCCAGTGCGATGGGCTGGTCGTGCAGCCGCGCGATGCGCGCCTGCGGATCGATCGTGTAAGGGCCAACCTCAATGAGCGTATTTTCCATTTCGGACGGGTTCGCGCGACGCAGCAGCGACAGCATGCGCACGCGCAGGGATTCGTTCGAGTAAGGCTTGACGATGTAATCGTCGGCGCCGGCTTCGATGGCCTCGACCAGATCCTCGTCTGTGGAACGGCTGGTAAGAAACAGTACGGGCAGGGAGTAACCGATATTGCTGCGCACCCACGTAAGGACGTCTTTGCCGGTAATAAGTGGCAGTTCCCAGTCCAGGATCAGCAGGTCGAACATATCCGGATCCTTGAGTGCGGTCATCAAGTCCTTACCTGTTGTGTAATGCGTGCATTCATACCCCATATTCGTGACGGCCTGTACCATTTGCGCCGCCTGGCTGGGGTCATCTTCGAGTATGGCAATGTTCATAGTGTATTTCCTAGTCTGGTGAGGCTAATCAGCAACGGCTCTGGCCTCAAGCCCGGCATGCCAAGCTTAAATTTGGTGCAGAAATTATACCAAAACGTTGTTTTTTATGGACTATTTGGGATAACAGCCATGGGGGTGGCATTTCATTCGTGCAAACCGAAGGCGCCCAAAAGTCGCCGCAACGTATTGTTTTCTTGACGATTTATGCCTGTTGTGTTAATGTTATGGGCTACCTAGTGGTTATGGCGCGTTCAATGCATCTGTCGCCCTGGGTAATAGCAGTAAGACTTGATGCTCTTTGGTTGTTTAAAGGTCTCTGTTATATGAACTTGCCCTGGCTTGCATGTATTTGCCGGGTGCAATGCCAGCTCTGATTGATTTTCCTGCATTTACGGTACACATAAGCGTTGAAATACACGCAGTATCGGCAAAAACCGGGATTCGGGGCGGCACATATGGCATGGCCGGCCCGGCATTTGTGGCAAGGCACGATTTTATTGGAAGCTGTTTATGAATTTTCATAAGCGGTTTGCGCAAAATCCACACTTACGCAAGCCGCCGCCAGACATCTTCGGGAGCACAATTCTAAAAGCAGTTTCCTGGTCAGAATGTCGTGCCAAAGCAACATACGGGCAATTACACAACACGCGCAAAAATATGTGCGTAAATGCAACACCTGTGTTCTCGCCTCAAGCAAAGCACAAGGCCTGCACAGGTTTTTTCAGCAAGAGAAAAACCCTGTCCGAACAGTCCCGACATGCGGCGGTCATATTCCGGCGCTAACATCGCGGCTCTGCCAGCCATTCTTCCCAGGCGTACATTAACGTCAGTACGTAAAACAGACGCAAATACAAATCGGTACAGGTTTCCTGTACATGAAATAGGATAGAAGGTTATGCCAACCATCAGCCAGCTCGTGCGTAAACCGCGCGAAAGCAGCCATGAGAGCAGCAAAAGTCCTGCACTGGAAAACTGCCCTCAGCGTCGTGGCGTATGCACTCGCGTGTATACCACCACACCAAAAAAACCTAACTCTGCGATGCGTAAAGTCGCAAAAGTGCGCCTGACCAACGGTTTCGAAGTGATTTCGTACATCGGTGGTGAAGGTCACAACCTGCAGGAACACTCAGTGGTTCTTGTTCGTGGCG
>JBEBTQ010000117.1:0-8845 GCA_040393685.1 Advenella kashmirensis
AGGCCATCGCCGAAGGCATCAAAAGCGGTGCCCCCGATGCCACACTGGTTCTCATGCCCATGGCCGAGGGTGGTGAAGGTACCGTAGAGGCCATTGCCAGCAGCACCGGCGCTCCATTGCAATCGCAGGATACCGTCAATGCCCTGGGGGACGCGGTCACCGCGGAATGGGTGATGCTGGAGGACAGCACCGCCGTCATTGAAATGGCCAGTGCTGCAGGTCTGGAACAGATTGCTGAAGATAAACGTGATGTGCGACGCGCCAGCACCTTCGGGCTGGGCAAACTGGTCACGACAGCCCTGGATCAGGGTGCCCGCCGCATAGTGCTGGGACTGGGCGGATCGGCCACCAATGATGGCGGCAGTGGCCTGCTGGCTGCGCTGGGCGTGAAGTTTCTGGATAAGGCCGGAAAACCATTAGCCCAGGGTCCGGCGGCACTGGTCGACCTTGCCACGATTGACCTGTCGGGCATGGACCCGCGTGTGGCAAAAACGGAGTGGCTCATTGCCTCTGATGTAAATAATCCGCTATGCGGGGCTCACGGCGCATCTGCGATTTTCGGGCCACAGAAAGGCGCTACTGAAGAAGACGTACGTTTTCTGGATGACGCGCTGGCGCACTTTGCCGACCTGACTGCGAAAGCAACAGGCCAGGATAGACGCGACGAACCCGGTGCCGGTGCCGCAGGCGGCCTGGGCTTTGCCGCCCTGGCCTACCTGAATGCCAGGTTCAAACCTGGTGTGGAAGTGGTGGCCGAATATGCAGGGCTTGACGCCCATCTGCAGAAGGCCGATCTGGTCATTACCGGTGAAGGACGTCTGGATGCGCAGACCTTGCGCGGCAAAACAATTGCCGGCATTGCGGCACTGACACGCCGTTACGAGGTTCCGCTGATTGCCCTTGCTGGTTCACTGCATGAAGACTACACAGCCGTGTATGAAGGGGGTATTACTGCGGCGTTCAGCCTGCCTTCCGGGCCCATGAGCCTGAAAGACACCATGCAGAAAACACGCAAGTTACTGAGCGGACGCAGCCGCGATATCCTGGCCGTTTATCTGGCCGGACGTCAATCTGGAAAGAAGTAAATCTATTGAGGTTAGAAGGCCGCGCTGCATGATCTGGCGCGGCCTTTCATGGCTATCAGACCGTCAGGCCAGGATGCCCTGGTCTACCAGATAGTCTGCGAGTCGGATGTAATCTGCGACCGATAATTCCTCTGCCCGTGCCGTCTCTTTGATGTCGACGGCAACCCAGTCGATCTGCCAGTCTGCCAGCACACGGCGCAGCATTTTGCGGCGCTGGGAAAAGGCGCGGGCCACAATCTGTGAAAACGCCTTTTCGCTTCTGGCTCTGGGTCGATCAGCAGGTAGCGGCACCATGCGCACCACGGCAGAAACCACCTTGGGTGGTGGGTCAAACGCTTCCGGCGGCACATCAAACAAATGACGCATGTCATAGCGCGCCTGCAGCATCACCGACAATCGACCATAGTCCCCTTCTTTGGGTCTGGCCACCATGCGGGCAATGACTTCCTTTTGCAGCATGAAGTGCTGGTCACGCACGTGATCAGCAAATTCAACCAGATGGAACAGGAGTGGGCTGGAAATGTTGTAAGGCAGATTACCCACAATACGCAGGTCGCTGCCAAAGGCGCCGAAGTCCACCGTCAGGGCATCGGCTTCGTGAATGGTCAGAGTGTCTTCGGCAAACCGCTTGCGCAGTCTCGCAGCCAGATCCCGGTCAATTTCAACAACGGAAAGATGATTGAGGCGCTCATGCAAGGGCGCAGTGAGCGCGGACAGTCCCGGGCCGATCTCGATGACCTTGTCTTCCCGCGAGGGATCGATGGCCCGCACAATGGATTCGATCACACTTTCGTCGGTCAGAAAGTTCTGACCGAAACGCTTGCGGGCCTGATGAACTGCCATTCTCTTGTGCTCTGGGTCTATGACTTGCTTTTCTCGCCGGTCAGACGATTGTCGATATAGGCCTTGGCCCGCAACTGCTGCAGCCAGTCTTCATACACCGGTTCGGCGCGTTTTTCGAACAGCGACTGACGTGCCAGGTTGCGGCGGATTTCAGGCTGCTTGTCGGAGCTGCGACGGTCTTCCACAACAATCAGGTGCCAGCCGAATTTGGAGCGCACAGGCGCACTCATTTGGCCTGGCTGCAAGGCGTTCATGGCCTGCTCGAAAGCGGGATCAGATGCGCCAGGAGGAACCCAGCCCACTTCGCCACCCAGGGGTGCCGAGGTATCCTGTGAGTATTTCTTGGCCGCATCGGCAAAGGACATACCATTTGCAATCTGATTGCGAATGTCTTCAATTTTTGCCTTGGCCTGCTGATCAGAGAATACTGGTGTGATCTTGATCAGAATATGGCTGGCCTTGGTTTCGGTAATATTGACCGGCCCCTGCTGCTTCGCCATTTTCTCGATTGGCGGCACTGGTGGTGGTGGGGGTGCAGGTGGCTGCACGGTGACCACACGTTTGTTCTCCTGAACCAGACCGCGACGCTCAACCACCTTCAGGATGTGAAAGCCGTTAGGTGCCTTGAAAACGCCGGTGGTTCGTCCATCGGGCACTTTCTTGGTCATGTTCACGAACAGAGACGGCCAGTCTTCGAACATGCGAATGCCCAGTTTACCGCCCGCGGACGCTTCAGGGCCGTCGGAATATTCCTTGGCGACACTGTCAAAGCTGGCACCGCTGCGCAATTTTGCCATGGCGGCATCGGCTTTCTTGCGAGCTGCAGCCACCACGTCTTCGGTGGAGTTATCGGGCACGCGAATGTAGATATGCTGCAATGCGACCGCCTTAGGTACGAACGAGCGCTCTACCACGACCTGTTTCTGTGGTGGTGGCTTGGGCTGATTCTGTCTTTCGGCAGCGCGACCAGGCAGGATGCCGGTAGGATTCTGTTTCAGGAAGGCGTCCACGTCGGATTCATTGACGTTCACACGACTCTGGATAATGCGAGTGCGCAGCTCTTCCATCACCATTTCGTTACGAAGGTTACGCGTATAGTCATTCCAGTTCAGCCCCATCTGTTCAATGGCGGGCCGCAATTTCTCTGGCGGCAGATTGTTGCGCTGGGCAATATTTGCCATCGCCTGAGCCAGCTGCGCATCTGATACCTTAATGCCAAACTGCTCTGCATCCTGCCGCATGAGTTTTTCATCAATCATGGATTGCAGGACGGCTTGCTGGTTCTGATTCTGACCACCCGTGGTCATCCGATTGCTGGCCATGCGCTGCTGAAGTTCGCGCACAGTGATGATTTCATTATTGACCACGGCGGCAATGCCGTCTGCGAACTGTCCGGGCGCACGCTGCTGCTTGGCAGCAGGTTTTTTTGCGTGCTGCGCCTGTGCGACAGGTGGCACTGCAATAAAAATGGCGGGAATGGCCAGAGCAACAGCTGTTCTCATGAAACCCAATTTACGCATTATTCATACCTTTCAAATGATGTTCTTGCCGGAACTGGCGTGTTGACGCTTTCGTAACCAGGCACATTCTGCCTTAGCAGCTCCATCGGGTCTTTGCCCACCGAGCCCAATCCTGCCAATTCCAACTGAAAGAATATAGCAGAATTCGAATCTTCTTTCGAAACGGCGTAACGTTTCAAAACAACTCGTCCTGTCCAGCAGCAGTCCCCTTTGTACTCCACGCCAATAATATGCTGAGTGACGCGGCTTTCCTTGAGGGAGTAATCGATGCGCCCTACACCGTAAAGTTTGCGCGAAAACGGCCACTGTCCGGCGAAACTGACGGTTTCCTTTCCTTGCAATTGGTACGACAGCGGATTGCCCTGGTTGATGTCCGTGCGCTCTTCATCTGCATAAGGGTCACGCTGATAGCGGTATGACAGTGAAAGCGTGGTCAGCCGTTTGGGCGTCCATTTGACTGCGGCATAGCTTTGCGTGGTCTTGCCCTGGTAGGGATCAATCTGCAGTGCTGCCTGTGTAGTGAATTTATTGGTCAGTGCTGCTTCCGCCCCGAAAATCCAGTCTGATTTAGTGCCGATGCGAGGCGACTCATAGGGAAGCGTCACACGCTGGTTTTCAAAGTAAATCCGCTGAGCGACCTGCAGGGCCAGTCGCTGAAAGCCGGTGTCGTTGTCGAACCAGCGCGAAGTCAGGCCCAGTGTGACCTGATTGGCATTATTGATGCGATCCCAGCCGCCGTTATAGCGGTTTTCTGAAAACGCACTGGCAAAGCCAAACTGGCTGACATCGGTGTCGAAAACAGGGATGTCGCTCTGATCCTGATACGGGATGTAAAGATAATACAGCCGTGGTTCCAGCGTCTGCGTTGTGGGGTAACCAAAAAGCGTGGTGTTTCGCTCAAAGGTCATACCTGCATCCAGCGACAGAATGGGTAAAACGCGGGACAGAGAGCGCCGTTGCGTACCGCCCTGGCTGAAGAAGGAATACTCACCGTAGCGCGTAAACCAGTCGGTCTCGTACTGAGAGGCGTGCAGACCGATTTTCGGCGTAATGTACCAGCCCGGCCTCACGATGGGGTAGCTCAGGGTGGAGTACGACATCAGGCGAGTGCCGTTGGGACGCAAGTGACCGTTGGTCTGATCGATGACCTCGTCACTAAGCTTGTTACCGAAGTATGTCGGGTATTCAAAGCGGGTCAGCGTGTTGGTGGTTTCCATGTCCAGACCATGCCAGTCGTAGCGCGCACCATGCACGCGCAGCTCGGGCACTTTTTCGTACTGGCCATAGATGTCAGTGGTAGTGGAATCCTGCAGCGTCTGGTACTTCTGGATCTGCAGATATCCGTCCCAGTACTTATATCCAGAAAAGCCCAGCGTCACATTCCGGTTCAGATAGGTCTTGTCCGCCTGGGTAATGGTGGTCATATCCGTGAAGTCACGGTAGTAATCATCATCAGATACGCCATTCCAGTCAACGGACAGATTGAAATTGAGCCCCAGCACTGAACCCAGCGACTGCAGATGGCGCCAGGAATACATCCAGCGTGAGCGGCCCAGCTCATTATCCTTGGACATATAGGTACCGGTCAGCGTGCCTGAGTAATTCGGCTGCAGATAACGAAATTCCGCGCCCATCTGCGGTCCGCGCTTGCTCAGATAACGCGGATACAGCGTCAGGTCATACTGAGGAGCCAGATTGATGAAATACGGCGCCGTCAGGTCCAGGCCGCTGCGTGAGGTCATGCCGTAAGTGGGCGTCAGGAAACCGGTCTTTTTCTCGGCCCGGATCGGAAAGGTCAGATAAGGTGACCACAGTACCGGCACGCCCTTGATATACAGGGTTCCGTTATCTGCAATCCCTTCGTTTTCGTCGTTGAACAGATTCACATTGCTTGAGCGAATCTGCCAGAACGGTTCTTCGCAGCTACAGCCGCTGTAGGTCGCGTCCTTCAGGTTGAGATGGTTGTCATCAATAATATTGGCCTCTGAAGCCTGCCCTTTTCCGCCCGTTGCCAGGCTATATACGGGTGAATTGATGGTGCCGTTCACTTTGTCTACGTTATAGCGCAGGCCCGGACCGGTAATCAGATTGCCGTCGCGCAGCAGTCGCGCATTGCCGGTAGCCGTCACGGTACCAGTGCTGCGATCGTAATCAATGGTATCCGCCTTCAGAATGGCGTCGGGACGGCGAATCTGCGATTGGCCATCCAGGGTAATGCGATTGGTATTATTGGTAACGTCGGCGCGCGCACTATCGGTAAAGGTAATAATCTCATCATTGTTCAGCGCGGGGCTGGTCAACATGGGAGATACGTACAGTCGCGGTGCAGAGGTCTGCCCGACTCCGGGCACCGTAACACCGGTCTGGGCAAACGCGATCGGGGATACGGTCAGGAGGAGTAGGTGACAGATCTTTCGCACTGTGCTTTTTACCGGAAATAATTGAAGAAACCTGTCCTGCTGCCCGATAGGCTGGGGCGAAGACGGAAATTACAGAACCTCAGGCATCAGGACGTAACAGTCCCGGACAACAGGTCACTGGCGCCTTTTCCGACATGTTGTGGATACAGGACAAAACAGAGGATACCGCATAAAATACGGAAAGCCTGAAGTTTTTACTTTAGCGCGCTATTATAGTTATCAACTGCAGACTACGGCAATGCCTGTCCGATTTGCAGAAATAAAAATCAGGGTTTCACCCAAGCAACTGATATCAAATTCTTTTTTTCGCGACCATTTCTCATGACCACCCCCCCAGCTTCACCGACGCCGGCCAATGCGCCCTCCTCAACCGATACGGATGACCGTTACGCACTGGTCCAGACCTGGGTAGCCGGCCTGGCACAAAAATACGGGATACGCGAGGAAACGCTGCGACCAGCATCCAGCGATGCAAGCTTCCGGCGCTATTTCCGGGCAGATACGGCCGATGGCACCCTGATCATCATGGATGCGCCCCCCGCCCACGAAGACTGCCGCCCGTTTGTAGACATTGCGCATCGTCTTGAGCGCGCCGGCCTTAACGTGCCGGTGATTCTGGAAAATAATGCCGAACAGGGACTGCTCCTGCTGACCGATCTGGGCAACGACACGTTTTATCAGCGCATTGTGGCCGGGCTTGATGATGCCACTCTGCAGGCACATTATCGGGGTGCCCTGCAGGCCCTGGTAACCATGCAGCAGGTTCCCACGCAGGATCTGCCGGTATACGATGCGGCCCGGCTACGGGACGAGCTCGCACTGTTTCCAGACTGGTATGTGGCACGCCATTGCAACGCCACCCTGAGTGAAAATGAAAAAAGTTCGCTGGAGGCCATATTCGACCAGCTGACCGCCCATAATTCACGGCAGGCAACGTGCTTTGTCCACCGCGATTTTCATTCCCCCAACCTGATGTTCAATGAACATCCCCAGGATGGCCGGGGTCCTGGCATTATCGACTTTCAGGACGCAGTACTGGGGCCGGTCTCGTACGATCTCGTTTCGCTGGTCATGGATGCAAGAACGACCTGGGAAGAACCTCAGCAACTGGACTGGGCGATCCGATACTGGGAAATGGCAAAAAAAGCAGGCATCCCCGTGCCCGCCGATTTTGCAGATTTTCATGTGGATTACGAATGGATGGGTCTGCAACGCAATTTACGCATTCTGGGCGTCTTCGCCCGCCTTTCCATTCGCGATGGCAAACCTCATTATCAGCAGCATATGCCGCGGGTCAACGCCTATGTACGTCAGGTGGCCGCAAGATACAACGCCTTCCGGCCACTGTTAAGACTGCTGGACCGGCTGGACAATATTGAAACAAAAGTGGGATATACATTTTGATTCAGACCATGATTCTGGCAGCCGGACGCGGTGAACGCATGCGTCCGCTGACCGACACGCTACCCAAACCCCTGTTGCCCGTCAATGGCAAGCCACTGATCGTGCATCATCTGGAACGGCTTGCGTCTGTGGGCATTACCGATGTCGTGATCAATCATGCGTGGCTGGGCGAGAAACTGGAAGCCGAGCTTGGCGATGGCAGTCAGTATGATGTGGCCATCCAGTACTCCCCCGAAGGCACTGCGCTGGAAACCGCGGGCGGCATTGCAAAGGCCCTGCCCCTGCTGGGTGATCAGCCTTTTCTGGTCATCAATGGCGACGTCTGGTGCGACTGGAATCCCATGCAGGCTGTCAGCGTGGTAAACCGCCTGCATGACTCCCCCTCACAGGCGTGGCTGCTGATGGTTGATAATCCTGCCCACCATCCTGATGGTGATTTCCATCTGGACAGCAAAGGGTATTTGAGCCCGCGTCAGCCGGGCAAATCGGCACTTACCTATGCGGGTATCGGTGTTTATCATCCCAGCCTGTTTCGCAATATTGAAGCCGGGCAGCCGGTAAAGCTGGCTCCCCTGCTCAAGCTTGCCATGGAAAACCGCAGCATCGAAGGTTTCCATTACACCGGACGCTGGACAGATGTCGGCACGCCCGAGAGGCTGGCAGAACTTGACGGGCAACTGCGCAGCGCCGGCTAATTCGCCGGTGGAAACTGTACAATATTACGCTGTTGATTTTCGGATTACCTTCCCATGTTTGGATCCTCAAGAAGAGCCGCCTTCAAACCTTCTGTTTTTGAAACAAGCAGCCGTCGTCGCCGTCGTCGTATGCCACCCTGGCTGGGTGTGCTGTTCACGGGCATCATTATTGGTGCAGGCGGCTACTGGTTCCTGCAAACCAATTATGGCCCCAAGCGTCTGAGCCTGGACGAGTCAAATAAACTGACCACCGAAGTGACATCACTGTCGGCAGATCGTCAGCGCCTGCAGTCTCAGCTCGAATCTGTTACCCAGGAACGCAATACCCTGAAAAATCAACTGGATTCGCAATCCGGTGCACTGAACAAGGTGCAGAGTCAGGCCAGAGATTTGTCCAGCAATCTGGCACTCATCAAGAAAGTGATTCCCGCAGATCCCACGGGTAGCGCCCTGGGTATCCGCGTGGGCGATTTCAGCGGCCCCACCGGCAAACTGAACTACAGCATGCTGCTCATGAAAAAAAGCGAGCAGGATCCCGACTACAAAGCGTCCATCCAGTTTGCGGTCTATGGCCGCTATCGCAATGGCCGTTATGGCACGGCCGAACTGGACCCGATTGCGCTGGACGTGACAGACTTTCAGCAGGCCAGCGGTACAGTTGATCTCCCTCCTACCATGTCCCCAAGACGTGTTACGGTTAAAATCACAGATGTGGCTACCGGGAAAGTGCTGACAACGCGAACTTTCCAGATCAGCCGCTGATCCGCGGCGCAGGCAGGTGGTTTGTGGTTTCAGCCCATTTCTGCCGCTTGCGCTTCCCCCTACCCTTTGGCAAGATGAGGCACTATGGACAAGCAACTGACAAAAATTCTCGTCGT
>JBEBTQ010000118.1:0-8830 GCA_040393685.1 Advenella kashmirensis
TGAGCGACTGAAGAACCAAACGGCCTGGACCGACAATATGATGAAGATGACAGGGTTAAAGCCACAGTAGGCGGTTATCTTTAGAAGTAAGGTTGCTTATCCTTCAGCCCTTCTATTTCCCAAGAACTTTATACCGTTCGGCAATACCTCGATAGAATTTTGATTCGTCTGAAATCAACCTGGCAAAATCCTTGCCCTGTGACTGCGTGACTTCCGCTCCAAGTTTGGCCAGACGTGCGCGCGTGTCCGGTTCCTGCAAAACGGTATTCAGCGTCTTTTGAATGGCGGCAACAGCGTCGGGCGGCGTACCCATTGGCGCAAGAACGCCCGCCCAGGTGTTCGCTATCACTCCTGACGCGGCGGGCCCCAGCGCCTCTCCCACCGTTGGAATATCAGGCACTAATGCGGATCGCTTTTCTGCCGTAATCGCGAGGGGACGCAATTTTCCCTTCGCGAAATGTGGCAATAGCGGCGGCAATCCCGATGCAACCATATCGATTTGCCCGCCCAAGGCATCAGATACTGCCGGCGCTGCACCTTTGTAAGGTACGTGTGTCAGATTCGCTTTGGTCACTGCCTTGAGTGCTTCAATAGCCAAATGGTGAGTCGTCCCATTTCCTGCCGTTCCAATACTAACAGGATGCTGAGGGCTGGCGCTTTCAACGATTTCGCGCAAAGTGCCCTTTTTTGACGATGTTGCTGCAAGAATATTGGGAACGGCTGCAACCTGCCTGATCGGAACAAGATCGCGGCTCACATCGTACTTGACGCTGGAGACGAACAATGGACTCGTCGTTAACTCAGTATTGCCCGCCATCAAAAGCACATAACCGTCTGGCTTTGCCTTTATCACGAATTCGGTACCAATCATTCCACTAGCCCCGGCCTTGTTTTCCACCACTACCGGCTGCCCGAGTAAGGGTCCCATGCGTTGCGCTACCAGGCGAGCGATTGCGTCGATCCCCCCGCCTGCTGCGTATGGCACCACCAGGCGTATGGGCATTTCAGGATAAGCCGCGGCCGCCTTGTGTACAGGCAGCGCGATTGTCGCTACCGCGAACAGCCCATACACAACTTGTCTCTTCCACTTTTCTATATTCATTTTTTTGTCTTCCGCATTTTATTCAGGCAAATTTGGCGGATTCATGCGGAGCAGGCGTATTACCAAAGTCCCCGCGTTTCAGAATGACTTCAACGCCGCCATGTTCTGCAATCAGCTCAGCCTGCCGCTGTTTCGCTTTACGCTCAACTTCCTCAGGATTGCAAATACGCTTCAGTGCTGCGTCACAATCGCGCAACTGCTGGGCATATTTCGGATCTTCAGCAAGATTGCTCAGTTCTTCGGGGTCGTTCTCAAGATCAAACAACTCCGGTGCGAAGTTAATGTAATAGACATACTTAAACGCTCCCAGACGGATGGCAAAAGCACCTGCGCTCGAACCTGCAGCGTGATATTCAACCAGAATCGATCGATCTGGCGCTTCACCTTTGGCGATCCTGTGCAGCGATACGCCAGGTCGATCTTTCATGACCGTTGATGCATCTTCCCCGGTCGCTTCAAACAGAAATGGAAAAATATCAACATGGCTCACGGGTTCCTTGATGATTTTTCCTTCAGGAATACCGTTGCCTGCAACAATGAGCGGGACGCCTGCTGACTCTTCATACATGGTAGATTTGCCCCACAAGCCGCGGCTACCCAGATTGTCGCCATGATCGCTTGTGTAGACAATTCGCGTATTATCCTGCAGTCCGGCACCATTTACAGACTCAATAACTTTGCCTATCTGTTCATCAAGAAACGTACAAAGCCCGTAATAGGAGGCAATTGCACGCTTGATATGAGAGTCATCTTCGAAATAAGCACCATAATCAATGCACGAGGCATACTCCCGAATATACGGATGCATGGTTTCGTCGGGCCGTTGATGAAGCTTGGGCATAGGCAGATTCTGATCGATATATCTGTAATAATGCTCCGGCGGCGCGGTTAACGGAAAGTGAGGGGAAACGAAAGAAACGAACAGAACCCATGGTTTATCTGTGTGCTTGCCTGCTTCTTCTCTTAGCCAAACCTGCGCACTTGCAGCGATTGCACGATCGTAGGTGGTGTAAGCAGACTCACCTGGGCCCGCAGAAGCGGCAAGTTTCCTGACCGCCCCTCGCGACGGCAGCGGGTTGCGCAATAATCCCAGCAAATCGCCTTTGCCTTCTACCACATGCATGGGAAGAATCTCTTCGGAAAATCCATTATCCTGTTCACTGTTTTTAAAGTGCAGTTTTCCGATTGAAACCACGTGATGGCCTTGATCCCGCAGCAGATGGTGCCAGCTTTTCTTGCTGGCATCGTAGGGATCAGCATTATCCCAATAGCCGATTTGATGAACATATTGGCCCAACGCGAAAGCGGCGCGCGCGGGAACGCAAATTGGACATGTCGTATAGGCGTCTGAGAATAACGTCCCTTTTTTGGCCAATGCGTCCAGATTCGGTGTATGTACTATGTCATTGCCGTAACAACCAAGCACCTTTCGGCTATGTTCATCGGACATAATGACAATCAGATTTTGTGCTTCCATGGCTACTCCTTCACTTGAAAATGCCTGTGTTCTTAATCAAATTCTGATATTGCGTTTGATCCTGACTGATGAATTTCGAAAACTCTGGCATCGTCATGGACTGGATGCTGATACCTTGTTCACTCAGAAGAGTACGCACCTGCTGATCCTTGAGCGCATCCTCAATGGCGGCGTGAACCTTTTCGGTAATCGCATTTGGGGTGCCGCTACGCATTGCGATTCCCCACCATTGCGTTACGTTATAGTCAGGCACGGTATCTTTGATCAAAGGTAATTTTGGCAATAGAAGATCCGGCTCAGTGCCACTGCTGGCAATGACATTCAAACGACCCGAATCCATATACGTCTTGGCTGCGGCCGGTGATGTGATGATGAAATCGACCATCCCGCCAACCACATCGTTCAATGCCTGGCCCGCGCTTTTGTAAGGGACGTGAAGCATTTTTACGCCAGACAGATTCGCCAGCAGTTCCCCGGCCAGATGCGCGGGCGAGCCGATACCCGCAGAGGCATAACGCACGGCAGTTGGGTGCGTTTTGGCATATTCAATGAGTTCTGCGACGCTTTTAACTTTAAGCGACGGTCCGGCAACCAGAATATTCGCAGACTTTCCAATGAGACTTACAGGCACGAAGTCTTTGGAGACATCAAATGGAAGTTTTTGGCCGAGGTAAGGTGTAATGGCCATCATCTGGCTAGTGGCAAGCAACCAGGTGTACCCGTCAGCAGGTGCTTTCGCTATCGTGTCCATCGCGATAATGCCACCCGCAGAGGGCTTGTATTCAACAACGACTGGTTGTCCCAGGGTTTTTCCAACTCTGTCGGCAAGAATTCTGGCGACTATATCCGGTGCTCCTCCGGGAGACTGCCCCATCACAAGACGAATGCGCTGCATCGGATAGTCGTCTGTGCCGGACGCCTTACAGGCTGGCGACAGGAACAGTGACGACACTAGAATACAGTACCAACACCCCAACCAGATCTTTCGCAACATGTGTGTCTCCTTCGTTTTGGAATAGTATTTTTCCTGAAGTATACAAACCGTATTTCATCTGCCATAATGAATTATTCTGATTGTTTGATTCGTTTTAGTTATGTCTGATCAATGACAACCACCCACTGCGACTTCACAAAGCTAGCATTGCGACGACTAAGAATGCGTCATATCGAATTGCTCGATTGTCTTGGTCAGGTTGCCACTGTGCGGCAGGCGTCCGAAATGCTAAGCCTTTCCCAACCGGCTACAACCAAGTTGCTCCAGGAGATTGAAGAAGCTTGTGGAACCCGTTTATTTTCAAGAGGAAGGCGCGGAATTGAAGCCAATCCGCAAGGATTGATGCTGATTCGTCATGCTCAGGGGATCGTTCAAAGACTGGACCATGCGGGCCAGCAGCTGCAAGCACTGGCAACGGGATCCCGGGCAGTATTGAATGTTGGCGCTTCTTCCACTTTGCCTTTACTTTCTCGTTCTTTGGCCCGTTTGAACGAACGAATGCCAGATGTGATGATTCGGATTATTGACGATCGTCCACGCTTTCTGGGAGAGCGGCTGCTGCAAGGCGAACTAGACTGTATATTGGCTCCGTTGCCTCCTGAGCTACTTGCTTCGCCTGATATTGCACAACTGCATCTTGAACCCATCACGACGGACAGTTTGTGTGTTGTGGCTTCGGAAAAACATCCTTTGGCTAAACGACGCAAGCTCGGCTGGCCAGAGCTGATGCAGGAACGCTGGGTTTTGTTCCCTCCTGACGCGTTGACGCGACAACGCTTTATTGAAATCTGCCTGCAACACGGGCTGACACCGCCTAGTCCTGCCGTTGAATGTATTTCGTTCACTTCTGTACGCTGGCTTTTACATTTCAATCCAACGTTATTGGCCGTCTTACGCCATCACCAGGCCATAGAAGAAGTTGCCACCGGCAAAATGGTCATCCTGCCGGTGAAGCCAAATGCGACGATGCCCGACGTTTCATTTATCACTCGTAAAGATTGCGATGCCGATCCTGGGGCAATGGCAGCATTGGTCTACGCGTTGCGCAGTTCATTTGCAAAATAATTTGCGGCATAATGGCGGTGCTCCCGGCGCCCGGGGCACGATCACGCTCTTATTTCCTAACCCACCCCCCTTTCGCTTCAATGACAATCGAAAAATAGCCTTTGAAAAAAGGCGGCCGACTTTTGCAGACTCCCCCTCATTTTCTTCACCGACACCGGCCTGACTTGTGTTCAAATCGACCACATTCATACGATTTGCCTTTTTCTCCCCATGTCTTCCCCGTCTCACCCCCGCCACGCTGCCACCTGGCCCTCCATCAACGCCCCTGTCGCGCCGCGGCAGGACCATTTCATCGAGCAACTGGGCCGCAGTCGCAACGATCCTTATGCCTGGATGAAATACATCCCTGAGTCGGGCACACGCACGCTGGATACCCTGCCAACACCGCTACACGACCACCTGGCTGCCGAGATGGCATACGCAGATGACGTCCTGTCCCCACTGGCGCCACTGGTGGAGCAATTCAAGGCACAGATGGAGGCACGTGCGCCACACGGGGCGGCCACCCTTCCCCCGGATTCGCATGGCTGGCGTTATGGTCATCGCGTGCCCGAAGGTGCGACGCGGCGTGTCTTCTATCGTATTTCACCTTCGGGAGAGGAACAGATCCTGCTGAATGAGGCGGAACGCGCCGAGGGCGCACATTATTACCGCGCGACTGACCATCAGGCCAGCCCTGATGATCGCTATTTCGCCTGGGCCGAAGACATTATTGGTGATGATCGACACCGCATCTGTGTGTATGACGCGCAGCGCGATGTGCTCTCAACCATTGTCCCCGCAGATGCCTTCGGATACGGCGGGCTCACGTTTTCTGCATCATCACAATATTTATTCTGGATCCGCCGGGACGTCCACAGTCGGCCCACACAGCTGTATAGAACAACCATCGCGACTCAGGAAACCGTGCTGATCTATGAAGAACGCGATCCGGCCATGTTCATGCAGCTGGCGCGAACCGCCGCAGACGGCTTTATTACATTAACGCTGGCCGGACCGGAAACGAGTGAAGTACGCGTTCTTTCTTCTGCCGATGAAACGGGCCCACTTCATGTGATTCGGCCACGCAAGCAAGGCGTTGTCTACGAGATCAACGAGTGGTCCGGTCAATTGCTGATGCTGACCAATGCAGACGGCGCACTGGACCGAAAGCTGCTGGCACTCAACACCATGACATTTGACATTGAAGCCGAACTCATCCCGCACCGCGATGGCATTTCCATTCTTTCCGTCATGCCGTTTGCCGCTGCGCTTGTCACGCTGGAGCGCCAGGACGGCCAGCACAGACTGGTTCTGCGCAGCCCCGATGGCACTGTCACCCCAATCACATTTGAAGACACCGCCTATGCGATCGAATTGATTCCTGGTCAGGCGTATCAAGCAAGCAAAATGCGGTTTGTTCATCAGACGCCGGCCACCCCGCCCCAATGGATTGATCTGGATCTGAGCACAGGAAAGATGAAGGTCGTCGCTCAAACCTGCCTGAACCAGTTCAATTCGCAGGATTATCGGGTCGAACGTCTGTATGCCCGCGCTCCCGACGGAGAGCAGATTCCCGTTACTGTGCTGTCACGACGAGATTTGCCTGCAGATTCGCCCGCCCCCTTGTTACTGACGGGCTATGGAGCCTATGGCATCAGCAGCGAGCCGGTTTTCTCGCTACCGGCTACGGTACTGGTGGATGCCGGTTTTCGCTATGCGATTGCGCATGTCCGGGGCGGATCAGAAAAGGGACGGCGCTGGTTTCTGAAAGGTCGGGCCATGAAGAAGAAAAATTCCATGACCGATTTCATCGCATGTGCAAATCATCTGATCGAGGCGGGCTACGCAGATAGCCGTAGGATTGTCGCGCAAGGACTGTCGGCGGGCGGACTGCTGGTGGCGGGTGCCATGAACATCGCTCCTACGATGTGGGCGGGTGTCATCGCCCAGGTGCCCTTCGTGGACATGCTCAATACCATGAGTGATGCCGATCACCCGCTGGTCCCGCTATTTCGTCCGGACTGGGGCGATCCGCTTGCTGATCCCGAAGCTTATGATTACATTGCCTCGATTTCGCCCTATGAGAATGTGCAGGCTGCACCCTATCCGCCTGTGCTGTGCACGGCAGGCCTGAAGGATGACCGCGTTCCCTACTGGGAACCCGCCAAACTGATTGCCCATATTCGGCACCGCTCAACCTCCGGCACTCCGGCTGTCCTGCAACTGGACCTGGAAAGCGGCCATCAATCCAGTGATGATCAGGAGAGTGAATTTTCACAGGCCGCGCTGTTCTGGGCATTTGCGCAGCAATGCGTCCAGATCAATGGCGCTTTCTCAGCTCAGAGCTGATCAACGAGCGTATCGGGCGAGATTTTCAGTCGCGCCCGACGAAATTGCTGAAAGAGCCGGACGGCAAAGAAAGCTGACAAAAATAATCCAGGGACGGCAGTAATGATGATGGCAGTCATCAGTGAATGCTGCAAAAACCACTCGGATAGCGAGCCGGCAATTAGCGGGCCGATAGCGCTGAAAATGGAAACAACAAAGCTCCAGATAGCGAAACAGCGAGCCCGAAGCGCCGGTGTCGTCAAATCCTGCAACATGGTCGGCACCAGGGCGTTCGCCGTGCTGGTGACGAACATGAACGTCCCGATCACCACAAACGCCGGATAAATCGTCGTCGAGGTAGATAGCAGAGCAATAACGGGAATGGCAATCAGGGCGCCCGCGCCCATAATCACCGGACGTGCCGCACGCCCAAGGCGACGCGATAAAAACTTATCCAGCAGACCAGCTACCGGCAGACACCCGACACTGGTGCACAGAACAATAATGCCCATGGCCTGGCCGATGACACCCACCTGCGCAGAAAACCGGCGTTCAAGCGCCAATGCAATCAGCTGATTCGGCGCCTGTACGGCAATCATCAGGCATCCGGCCGTTCCCACGAACAGGCCGATCATTTTCCAGTTCTCCCGGAAGAATGTCTTTAACGACTCGTTCCCCTGCGCATTCACGGATGACATGTACCTTGGCGGGTTCTTTGTTAAAAACCCCAGAAAGATCAAGGGTACGCCAGCGCAGGCGAGCAGCAGGAAGGCTTTGCGCCATGGTTCAAGGTCAAATGAAAAAAGCGCGCTGGCCACACGGATAAGATCCCCACTGAAATAAAAGCCTGCGCTGGCGCCCACTGCCATCAAGGCCGCAAAACTCAGGTTCGACGCCACCCGATGCCGCTCTGGCGCCAGGTCTGGGATCATGGAGTAAACCAGTGGAATCATGGCAAAATCAGTCACCCCGGCAGCAGACCGAAACAGAAAAAACAGAGGAAAATTCGGTGCCAGGGCGCTGCATACGGTCAGTCCGGTGGCCACTGCTACCAGGCATATCAGCAAAATTTTTCGGGAAAAACGATCTGCCAGCCGAGCCAGCGGAATGGCCAGCACACTGCCAATCAGCACATTTCCCAGCCCCTGCAACAGGCCTACCGTGGCATCGCCCACCCCAAAACTGCGCTGAATTGCCGACAGGGAGATCGCCTGCAAGCCCAGATCGCTCAATTGCAGGCCGGAAACAACGCCCATGTAGGCAATCGTGAATAAAGCGGCCAACGTCCATTTAGTAGGAGAAGCTGGCGGTTCTTGTAATAACGATGCGTCGGAGGTCATTGTGGCTACCTGGAGCTGATCATGGAAAAACAGTAAAGCTATTCTAATACGTCGAAGCCAGGTT
This sequence comes from Advenella kashmirensis, assembly GCA_040393685.1. GTDB lineage: Bacteria > Pseudomonadota > Gammaproteobacteria > Burkholderiales > Burkholderiaceae_B > Advenella > Advenella kashmirensis_C. Next base: position 8,353 of record JBEBTQ010000118.1, read on the forward strand.
GTAGCGTTTGCATAAAGAAGTTGATGCGATCGCTACGCATTCATTTGCAGTACTTCGGTACGGCGCACTGACTCGCTTCTACTCTGTATTTTCCATTTATTCAGGCTTAGTGGTGGCGCCTCCAGCTGTAATATCCGGCAACGCCAATCGGCACTGCAAGCAACACCCAGGCAAGCACGCGCCAGATCGTCCCGTCCCCAAGCAGCGCACACGCCAGCCCAAAGCCCAGCAGAATATTCAAAAATAGCGGGACACCCCAAAGCGACCACAAGCGATTCTCTGGCTTTGACATTATTGACCTCGCAGGGACTGAGCATTTTCACGCAACAACTGCAGACGCGCACGCATTGCACCCCGGCGCGCCCACCATAAATACAGGCCACTGATCAGCACCACAATACAAATCAGATCCAGCCCAATCCAGATCAACTTCATGGGCATGCCGCGTTCGGCCCCGATCGTTGGTGGCCTGGTCCTT
>JBEBTQ010000119.1:0-8655 GCA_040393685.1 Advenella kashmirensis
TTATATGCTTATTATTTTAAATCATTAAAACTTAAAAGGAGATGAATATTTATTTTTAATTACTATACGTAATTAGCGCGGTGGGATCAGGCACGAGGTTCACAGTATGGTTGTCATTCTTTTCAAGTTGAGCCGAAAGGGATTTGAAATCAGAGCAGGCTGTCTTCGCACGAAAACTCTATTTCTTTTTTTAGAAAATTTATAAACCTATCTGCACTAGGGCTTAGTTTGCCAAATTTCGGCGTTATCAGATACATATTCGTGTGTATCGAGCTATCCAGTTCAATTGAGCGCGTATGTGGCCACTGATCAATATCAAACCCGTGAGAATTAATTATAGAAACGCCGCGCCCAGCATTGATAATCGCGCAAACAATCTCTGATCTATCTACTTCAATATAGTTATCGAAATTCACCCCCATTTCCTGGACCTTCCTGTCGATGTACTTACCAATTGGATTATTTCTGTTGGTAAAGATAAACTCCTGATCAACAAAATCGTCAAAGCGGATTTTATGTAATCGGCTTAGGGGATTTGTTTCGTGGCACAGAAATACGAAGCTGCTTTCACCGATCGGTGTGCAGTTTATTCTGTTGGAAATAATTGGCCAAATAGTCAGTCCAAACTCAAAGATCCCAGACTCAACATTGACCGCAATATCCTTGAGCATGCAAGATTCAAAATGAATACACGTGCTCTTGTCGTACTTTGCCAGTAGCTTTGGAATAAAAGCATTGGAAAGCGCTGGTGATGCAACGAACTTCAAATGATCTACTTTTTCTCCCTGAAGCAATTTAATGACTGTTTCCAAACGGGTTGTGGTTTCAAAAATTTCGTCACAATACCTATTCAAGACAAAAGCGTTCTCGGTCGGGACAAGATGAGAGGTTCTTCGTTCAAACAATTGCAGACCAATACTACGCTCCAATTGACTAATGGTCCGGCTCACAACCGGCTGACTCACACATAAATAGTGGGACGCCCGATTGATAGACCCATAAAGCATGACGGCGCGAAAAAACTCAATTTGTTTTAACTTAATCATTAGAGTAAACACCTATGCTGTTTTGGTATAGATCTAAAAAGAATAGCATACCGTCCCATGTGAGGGGATCTATTATTAAGTTTTTACTCTAAGGGGCTAGGTCATGTTAGGTGCGGTATTTCCAGGAGATCGAACAGTACAGTTGATGAATTTTGCTGATCCAACACCTGATGATAATGAAGTTGTTTTAGAAATGAAAGCTTCGGGTATTTGCGGAAGCGATCTCAAATCATATCGCGGAACATTCAAGGGGAAACTACCACCCGGACCGATTATCGCTGGCCACGAACCTTGTGGCGTTGTTGTCGCAAAGGGTCGCGCGGTCAAGAGTCCTGTTGCGCGCATAGGAAATCGAGTGATGGTCCACCACTACAAAGGATGTGGATGCTGCAATGATTGCATGACCGGTTGGACACAGTTGTGCCGCGATAAAGAAGCGAGCTACGGTTTGACCGCGCATGGTGGGCACGCAAGATATCTGAAGGTCCCAGCCGATACCCTGATTGAGCTGCCCGATGATCTCTCCTTTGAAGTCGGTGCCGCAATTTCATGTGGATCAGGTACTGCATATGGTGCTCTAAAGAAAATAGATTATTCAAACCGAGGGGCTATCATGGTAGTTGGCCAAGGTCCTGTTGGTCTGGCGGTCACACAATTTGCAAAAGCGATGGGAGGAGAAGTGATTGCCTTGGACGTCAATGCTGATCGGTTGCGCGAAGCCGTCAATCTGGGTGCGTCAACAACCATAGATACTTCTAGTAATGATGCATTGGAAGCTATCAACGAACTGACGAATGGCAAAGGGGTTCCTTATGTAATAGATACGTCCGGCTCTGACAAAGGAGGCCTGGATGCATTGCGATGCGCAGCCATATGGGGAAAAGTTGCATTTGTTGGGATGGGAGGAACCGTCCAACTCAATGTGACAGACCACCTGGTGAGGAAGCAGCTTCGCGTTTTTGGCTCCTGGACATTTTCAAAAGCCTGGCAGGCAGACTGCGCCGAATTTGTTTCCAAAAACAAAGTGGAGGTCGAGCGACTGTTCAGCCACAAATGGAATCTGGAGCAGGTTGACGAAGCATACAGACTGTTCGACGCGCAAAAGACAGGAAAATCCGTTGTGGTTTTTTCTTGAATGGGCAATTACAGGCCGGCATGTCCATATAACGATTGAAAAAATATGTCCGACTCTACGCCTCAAGGCAGAGCTGACAATCATGGAAAGGTAAAGTGCAATGGAAAATTACGAGTTATTCATAAACGGGAATTGGTACGCGCCGGACGGCGACAATTATTTTGATTGCGTTAGTCCATACGATGGTTCCATTTGGGCAAAATGTCCGATTGCATCCCTCTCGCAGGTGGATGATGCTGTGCAGGCAGCCAGCGCCGCTTTTGAGAGTTCTCCATGGACAGACTATCTTCCCGCGAAAAGAGGAGAGTTGTTACGAGAGCTCGGCCGAATTATCGAGCAACATGTGGACGAATTGGCTTCCATGCAGGTTCAGGAAAACGGAAAGTTGATCCGCGAAGTGCACGGTCAGACCTTGGGTCTCGCAAAGTATTGTTATTATTATGCCGGTCTCGCAGAAGCGCTCGGGGGGGAAACCATTCCCCTGAGCGTACCGGATATGCTTAACTTTACGTTACGAGAACCTATAGGAGTAATTGCAGCAATCACTCCCTGGAACAGCCCGTTGCAATTGTTGATGTGGAAAATCGGACCGGCACTCGCTACCGGTAATACCATTGTCGTAAAACCATCGGAGGTTACCCCAATATCTACATTGTTGCTAGCCAGACTTATCAAGGAGGCAGGTTTCCCGGACGGCGTCTTCAACGTTGTCACTGGGTTTGGAGATGTCGGTCAACATCTCGTCTCACATCCCAAGGTAAGAAAAATCGCATTCACCGGATCTACTGATGTCGGCAGGAAAATCGCTGAAAGTGCCGGCAAACGCCTGGTTAGAGCGACGTTGGAGCTGGGAGGGAAATCCGCAAATATTGTCCTTCCGGATGCAAACGTTGATGAAGCCGTCAATGGTATTCTTGCCGGCATTTTCGCTGCGACCGGCCAGACATGTCTGGCTGGCTCCAGGGCTCTGATTCACACAGACATCTACGACGAATTAGTTGAACGTCTGGTGGCAAAAACGCAGAGCATTGTCGTTGGCAACCCGCATGATATGAAAACTGAGATGGGTACGCTGGCTTGCAGAAAGCAATTCGACAAAGTACTGAAATATATTCAGACGGGCAAAGAGGACGGTGCTACGCTGCTTACCGGCGGCAAGCAGCCGTCTTTTGCTGACTCAAACATGCTGTTTATCGAACCAACCATTTTTGGCGATGTGCGAAACGACATGAGAATTGCGCAGGAGGAGGTTTTTGGCCCCATCTTATGTCTTATCAAATACAGCGACGACGATGAAGCAATCAAGACTGCGAACGACTCAAACTTTGGCCTGGCCGCGGGAATCTGGACGAACGATATAAAAAAGGCACATCGCATCGCTTCAAAACTGCGAGCCGGTACCGTCTGGATCAACACATATCGCAAAACGAATTATGCCTCTCCCTTTGGGGGTTACAAAGACAGCGGTATCGGAAGAGAAAACGGACTGGAGGCCATGAAGGAGTACACGGAAGTCAAAAGCGTGTGGGTGAACTATGGCGCACCAATCAAGGATCCATTTAACCCTCGCGCCTGAATATTTTTGAGAGCTCCATAAAAAACATGCGACATCTGCACTATGACAGATGTCGCATGTGACGACTTAAGTACTCGCATTTCTACTATTTGGCGGATTTCAAATTGAGTGTCGATACCATCGATTTCAGCGTTTGATCATCTTTGTTCAAGACTTCAGCAAACTGTGCAGGCGTTTGAGGTACGGCCTCAACTCCCAGTCGTTTCCAGGACTTTTGTACTTCAGGTGTTTTCAATACGGCATTCAAATCCGAATTGATCTTGTCAACAATGGGCTTGGGCGTATCGCGAGGCGCCATTAGTCCCCACCACGTACTGATATCAAAGCCTGGCAACCCACTCTCCTCGAATGTGGGCGTATCCGGTAACAGTGACGAGCGATTTTTGTTGGCAACAGCAATCACACGAATCTGTTTGGCCTCAATCAACGAAGTCACTGAAGGCAAAGACGGAAACGCCATGGTGATTCGACCGGAAATAAAATCAGGCAACCACTGACCTACCCCTTTATATGGGATATGCAGTATATTTGTCCCTGTCAGCTTCTTGAACATTTCTCCCGCCAAATTTGACGTGCTTCCCACACCCGTTGAGGCATAGGTAAGATCCTTATCTTTTTTGACCCATTCCAGGAATTCCTTGGGTGTTTTTATTTCAGATTGGGAAGGCACTGCTGCAATGTTCGGGGCAGTCGCAATCATGCCAATTGCCACATGCGATTTGCCCATTTCATATGGAAGATTATCGATAACATATTTACTAGTCACATAATCGTTTGCAGCAACAAGCAAGGTATATCCGTTGGGCGTTGCTTTTGCTACAAAAGCATTCGCAATCGTTGCAGTTGCACCCGGTTTATTTTCCACGACCACCGACTGTTTCCAGACTTTGCTAAGCTCATTTGCCACCTTGCGTGCCAGCGTATCGGCCGGACCGCCTGGGACGTAACCAACAACCAGCGTGACGGGCTTATCGGGGAAATTCGTCGATGCCGCCCCAGCTATATTGGATAGAAGCAGTGGCGCAGCAATGATTGCCGCAGCACCGATTTTCTTGAAATGCATGAGGATGTCTCCTTGAATTATTTTCTTTGTGAGTTTGAGTGATTACCTAAATGCTGCAGGGGCTATGTCTTCATTATTGAGTCCTCCTCACATAGGATGGGTAAGTCATGCGCAGTCACTGGCGGAGGAGCGTCGGAATAACGCTCAATAGCCACTAAACAGGTTTGCGCGCTGCATCCTTGCGAAAAGGATGACGAGGGAATATCAGCAGTCAGAATATTGGGATTGCCGTGCTTGTCCATATGCTGGTTCAACGACCAACCATCGGGATCGAACCAGGCACCTGTCGAAAGTTTGAGAACATGGCGTCTGATATTTGGAGTGACTACGGCCCCCGCCAGGCAACTACCGCGGGCGTTGAATAGCCGAACAATATCACCGTCACAGATATTAAGCGCCCGGGCGTCTTCGGGGTGTATCCACACGGGTTCCCGCCCACGTATCTTGGCCTTTTTGCTGTGCGGGCTATGGTCCAGCTGACTGTGCAAGCGCTTTTCGGGTTGATCCGTGATCAGGTGAAAAGGGTATGTCTGAGCTTGGACGGATCCCAACCATTCGTGAGGAGGGATCCATACTGCGTGACCGGGACAATCTTCATATTGATAGTCAACAATGCGCTGACATGTGATTTCAATTTTCCCCGAGTCGGTTTTCAAGGGATTTGCATTGGGATCCTCCCGGAAGGCCGAAAGCAGAACGACGGGTTCGTCCAACTGTTCAATTTCCGTCAGACCCTGATCCCAGAACGTCTGAAATGAGGGAAGCGTCACACCTGATGTCTGAGCCTTTACGACCCATGCTTCGTACATGTACCTGAGCCACTCCATTTCATCGCGATCTTCTGTGAAAACTGATTTCGCATTGAGCTTTTCGGCGAGACTGGTGAAAATTGAATAATCGTCGCGAGACTCACCTTCGGGATCCATAGCACGTTTCATTGGAGCAATGTAACGGTCTCGCTGCGAATAAAAGATATCGTTACGCTCCAGACTGGTAGTAGCCGGGAAGACGATATCCGCAAGTTTGGCTGTGGGCGTCCAATATTGCTCGTTGACAATGATGGTGTCAGGTTTCTTCCAGGCACGCATCAATCGATTCAAATCCTGATGATGATGAAATGGATTTCCCCCCGCCCAATAAATCAGGCGGATATCGGGATAAGAGCGAGTTTCTCCTCGATAGCTATATTTCTTTCCTGGATGTAACAGCATATCGGCAATGCGCGCGACCGGAATAAAGTCATCAATGGACGGGGTGCCTTGTGAGAGCGTCGGGCCACTGAATTTCCTGAGGCGACTTCCCATCAGGTTTTCTGCACCATAACAGGCGCCAAATCCGCCTCCCGGTGTACCTATCTGCCCAAGCATGGCTGCCAGAGATATCAGTGCCCAATAGGGTTGCTCTCCATGATGCGCACGCTGCAAGGACCACGCCATGTTTATCATGCACCGCATATCTGACATTTCACGAGCAAGTTCAATGATGACCTGCGCCGCGATTCCTGTTATATCGCTGGCCCACGCAGCATTTTTTTTAATGCCATCGCTCTCGCCCCGAACATAACGCTCAAAATTTTCGTAACCGACGCAATAGCGCTGAAGAAACGCTTTGTCGTGACGATCTTCCGTCAATAACGTGTGGGCGATGCCCAGGATCAGGGCGGTATCGGTATTGGGCCGAATAGGTATCCATCGAACGTCACTGCCAGTATCAATATCGTTCCGAACAGGGCTGATGTTGACAAACCTGACGCCGTTCCTTGCCAATTCTCGCAAGCTGTTTTTTACGATATGTTGGGAATTTCCACCAACGGCAATTTGCGAATTTTTAAGAGGGACACCGCCAAACGTAACGAATAACTGACAATGATCTCGTAAGCTCGACCAATCGGTGTGATTGCTCATGAGTTCATCCATCGGCATGACGATATAGGGCATCAGCACTCGTGCGGCGCCAAGACTATATGAGTCAGAGTGGCGAACATACCCGCCAATTGCGTTCAGAAACCGGTGAATCTGGCTTTGCGCGTGGTGAAAGCGCCCTGCGCTGGACCAGCCATATGAACCTCCGAATATTGATCCGTTGCCAAACTTATTGCAAACGCGATCCAGTTCATCAGAGGCAAGTTGCAAGGCTTCCTCCCATTCAACTTCGATAAAGCGCTCGCTGCCACGATCTCTGGCATCTTCCAGCTTCAGATCTCGAGCGTGCCGCAACCACCCTTCGCGTATCGCGGGACGCCGAACGCGATTACGGGCAACTTCCGCAGAACCCATATGCAATCCGATTCCGGAAGGATCTGGATCACGATCAAAAGGGCGAATAGTTGGTCGTCCCGTTTCCGCATTGGGAGTAACTTCGTAAAGCCCCCAATGTGCCGCCGTATACGTTCTTTCAGCCATGATCTGCCAGATAATTCTGTATTGATTTGTAAAAGAGCAAAGCGATCACGCTGCGTATATTGCAACACCCACGAACTTCTGCGAATAACGCCAGACCGCCTTGGAAATTACGCGGGCGAGTTTTCCGTCCAGAGATTCGGTGTCATGGCATTCGAGTAGCCGGAGATAAACTGTTTGGGCTCACCCGTCTTCGCGTCATATACACTGCGCTGGATGCGACCAATATTTCCGCCGTACAAATGAATGCTTATTGAAACCTGATCCGAGTAGGCATTACTGACACGATGGATGTCGCCAATTGTGGGGGAGACACAAGCAGTATCACCCGGCTGCAGCGTATGTTCTGGTCCTGCGGGTTCAAGTCCATTTTCTGTTCTTCGGTAAGGTTGATCTACTTCCGCACCTCGCAACATACCGATGACACCCCACACAGTGTGGTCATGAACTGGCGTCTTTTGCCCCGGACCCCATACAAAACTGACCAGGGAGAATCTGTCTTGTGGATCGCCATAGAGCAAATACTGTCGGTAGAACTCCGGGTGGGGTTGTGCCATCTGCTCGGGCAGCCAGTCATCCGTTTTGACCAAATCGGCAATCAGCTTTCTTGATTCCTCCAGCGCCTGCGCTTCTGTCAGCCCCTGACGTTCCACGAGGCGGCTGAGTGCTTCTACCGTTGTTTGCAGTTTGCTGTAACTCATTCTTCCATGTCTCCTATTGTTGAAAATTGTGATCGCAAGAGATCGGTATGCTCACCCAATGCAGGTGGGTTGATGCGTATCGGTAAGCCCTGACCACTCAGAAGGATTGGTGAGGCAAAGGTTTTGATTTCAGTACCGTCAGGCAGATTCACCGGACGCACCCAGTTCATATGTTCGACTTGCGGATCTTCCAACGCCGATGCATATGGATTGATGTGCGCATTGGGCACGCCCGCCTCTTTGAACGCGTTGATCCAGTAATCCACTGTCTGAAGCGCAAAGGATTGTTCAAGAATATCCTTGAGCGCAATCTGATTTTTGGCTCTTGCCGCTGTTGTCTCGAAGCGGGGATCCTTTTCCAGGCCTGATATTTTGACGACGTCGCAGACTGCAGCCCAGAGTTTCTGATTCCCTGCTGCGATCGCGAAATAACCATCTTTGGCACGAAAAGCCTGATAGGGTGCGTTTCTGGGATGTGCCGACCCCAGCGGGCGGGGATTGAGACCTGTCCCGAAATACTCGCTCGTCTGCAAGGCGCCGACGCCCAATGTGCAGCCAAACATAGAAACGTCAATGTGTTTGCCAACGCCGCCCGCACGAACACCAAGCAGGGTTGACGATATGGCAAAGGCAGCATACAGACCGGACGAGAAATCGGAAATGGGTACACCGCATTTGATTGGTGCACCGTTTTCTTCTCCCGTGACACTCATGACCCCTGCCGCTGCCTGCATG
>JBEBTQ010000120.1:0-8638 GCA_040393685.1 Advenella kashmirensis
GCAATGGCGGTGCATCCAATGGAACACCAACCGAAAATACAGGCCTTTATAAATATGCCTTTATAAACATGCCATTACACGCGCTTATTTACACGCGGGCCTTTACACACGGGCTTTGATACGCGGCTCATTACACACCGGCCCTTTTATGAAACGCGAGCCACTTTTGCTACAAAAAGGCCTCGTCAAAAGACGTCTTAAGATAATTCACCAGCAGGCGGATAATGCCCGGTACGTGCGGGCTGTAGGGGCGTAAAGCATAAATGGATTCGCCAAATACACTGACTGAGCGCCATTGCGGCAACAGTTCCACGAGCCTGCCGTCTTCCAGTTCTCTTGCCGCGGAAAAATCCGGCACCAGCGCGATGCCCTGGTGAGCGAGCAGCATTTCTCTTAACGTTTCGCTGTTATTGGCCGCAAATGAACCGCTCACCTGCACGCTCACTCTTCTTGCTGACGACCGGCGGCTTTCGAAATGCCAGGCCGGCTGTGCGCCGGAACGCAGGTAGGTCAGACAATTGTGATTTGCCAGATCCTCGGGCCTGGCAGGCTGCGGATGCTTTTTCAGATACTCCCTGCTGGCCAGCAGCAGCGTGCGCGTAGAACACAGTTTCCAGGCCACATAGGTTTCCGGCACGGTAGACGAATGACGAATAGCAAGATCGAAACCCTCCTGCGCCAGTGCGCTGATATGGTCCGACAGCTCGATTTCAATCCTGATTTTGGGATACTGGTGCATGAAGGCCGGCAGGCGCGGGATGATCTGCTGTCGGGCGAGCGCCACAGGTGCGGTCAGTCGGATAGTGCCTCGAGGCGTTTCGGCCAGCTCGCGAATCCGGGCACAGCCCGTTTCGATGGCATTGAATCCGCCGCGCGTTTCAGCAACCAGTTCGCGCCCCGCTTCCGTCAGGCGAACGCTCCGCGTCGTGCGCTGCACAAGTGCAATACCCAGCGCGCTTTCCAGTTCCTGGATACGCTGGCTCATGGCTGCCTTGCTCACACCCAGACGCTGCGCCGCAGCAGTATAGCTGCCGGCCACGTCCAGCATGCCCAGCCAGTAAATATGGGACCAAAGAGGTTCATTTTTCAGGTTTTTCATACCCCTATTGTCCATTATTCTGAACAATTAATCCACGGTTAGCGTATTGATCGATTGCGGTGACCGTTCCTATACTGGAGGCACTCATGAATTAACCTAAGGAGCTTCCATGTCTGCAAAAACCCCAGCGCCCTATACCGAGAGTGCTGATGTCGTCAATTACATTAACGGCAATCCCGTCACACCCAAGTCTGCCGAAAAACAGCCTGTTTACAACCCGGCTACCGGTGAAATCGCGCGCCATGTGGTTCTTTGCGGTGCAGATGAAGTCAACGAAGCCGTGAGCGCCGCCAAAGCTGCTGCGCCGGACTGGGCAGCCATCCCCCCCATTCGCCGCGCACGCATCATGAACCGCTTTTTGGGCCTGATGCAGGACAACGCGGATGCATTGGCAGCCATCATTACTGCCGAGCATGGCAAGGTATTTTCTGATGCACAGGGCGAGGTCGCACGCGGCATCGATATTATCGAATTTGCCTGCGGCATTCCTCAATTGCTCAAAGGGGATTACACCGATCAGGTATCCACCGATATCGACAACTGGACAATGCGCCAGCCACTGGGTGTGGTCGCCGGCATCACGCCATTCAACTTCCCATGCATGGTCCCTTGCTGGATGTTCCCCGTTGCCATCGCAGCAGGTAACACATTTGTACTGAAGCCCAGCGAGCGCGATCCAAGTGCATCCCTCTTTATTGCACGCCTTTTCAAGGAAGCCGGCCTGCCCGATGGCGTCTTCAACGTCGTCCAGGGCGGCAAGCCAGCTGTCGATGCCATTCTTGAACATCCCGATGTCGCCGCGGTCAGCTTCGTCGGCTCCACGCCTATCGCCCATTACATCAGCGAACGCGCTGCCCATTTTGGCAAACGCGTGCAGGCCCTGGGCGGTGCGAAAAATCATATGGTTGTCATGCCTGATGCAGATATTGATCGTACCGTCGACGCCCTTATCGGCGCTGCGTATGGTTCCGCGGGCGAGCGCTGCATGGCTATTTCGGTTGCCGTTCTGGTTGGTGATATTGCAGATGAAATTGTTAAACGGGTATCCGAGAGAGCCAAAGAGCTGGTTATTGCAGATGGCATGAATCCCAAAGCCGAAATGGGTCCCATCGTGACACGTCAGTCACTGGAACGGATCGAATCGTATATCGAGCTTGGCGTCAAGGAAGGCGCAAAGCTGGTCGTGGATGGACGCGGCCTGAAAGTTGCCGGCAATGAAAACGGCTTCTTCACAGGCGGCACGCTGTTTGACAATGTCACCCCGGAAATGCGGATCTACAAGGAAGAGATTTTCGGACCCGTGCTTGCCTGCATACGCGTCAAGGATCTGGGCGAAGCCATTCAGCTCATCAATGATCACGAATTTGGTAATGGTGTTTCATGCTTTACCAGCGACGGTCATACGGCACGCGAATTCTCCCGCCGTATACTGGTTGGCATGGTAGGCATCAATGTGCCGATTCCGGTTCCCATGGCCTGGCACGGTTTTGGCGGATGGAAACGCAGCCTGTTCGGCGACATGCATGCCTATGGAGAAGAAGGTGTACGTTTCTACACTCGCCAGAAATCCATTATGCAGCGCTGGCCGCAAAGTATTGCCAAAGGCGCCGAATTTGCCATGCCAACGGCAAAATAATTCCAATTGAGATGTGATGAGCCGGGCTGACAATCAGTCCGGCTCAATTTTGTTCTGTGCATGGATCGCGGCTGTGTCAGGACCAACATACAAATGCAAAGCCGGCCTCACCCGTCAAAATTGGCTTTCGGTCTGCTTCAATTCTGCGAGACAGCTGTGCCGATCGGAGGCCGCATTCAAGGTCAGCCCCGCCGTCACTGACCCGACGCCGCCGGCGGCAATACCACGATTGTTCCTTGCGCCGTGGCGCAGAGCTTTTCCTCACCGTCTTTTTCCACAAACACGTCACAACGCGTCACTGCCTGCGTACGACCTTTGTAAACAACGGACCCTCGCGCAATCAGCGCTTCCCCTGTCGCGGGTCGCAAAAAATTTATTTTGAATTCAGAGGTGATAACCGGGATGCCATAGGCAATTCCCGCTGAAAAGGTCAGCGCCGTATCTGCTGCATAGCCAAGCACACCGCCATGTACCGTGCCCAGATGCTGCATCAGATTCTCCTGAATCGGAATCCGGAACGCACAATTTCCCTCTGTATCCGCATCAAGCAGGCTGGTTTTCAGCACGCCACTGAAGGGCTGTCGCTCCAGAATCCCCTGTGCGCGTTTCATGACATCTTCTTTGCTGAATTTCTGATTCATACACTACATCCAACGTGATATTAATAACCGTGTAGCTCAAGCGGTGCTCCTGTGGATTTTGCATCCGTGAGCCAGCGCCGTGCTACACCAGATTGCCCGTCCGGGACATCCTGCGAACATAATAATAAAACCGCCGCCACAAAAGTAAAGACGTTGCCGCCAATCCAACGAAGAATCCCAGCCAAATCCCGTACACACCCATGTGAAACACATAGGTAAACAGCAGCACCACGGGAACACCGATGGCCCAGTAGCCAAGCACAGTCAGCACAAAGGTATCACGTGCCTTCAGAATGCCACGCATTGCTCCTACCGCCAGATTCTGCTGGCAGTCAGCAAATTGCAACAAGGCAGCCAGTGCCAGTAACGGAACAGCGATATGACGCACAACCTCCACATTGGCTGAATCCTTATCCAGGAAAAGTCCAATCAATGTGTCTGGTATGGTCACATAGAGAAGCGCGACGATTCCCATGCCAACAATACCCATCCAGATAATCGTGCGCGCCAGATCACGCAGGCGCGCCGTATCACGCTGCGGCAACGCATGGCTCATGTGGATGGACACCGCGTGCGAGAGCCCGATGGAAATCATGAATGCAATATTCACAAACTGGAAAGCCAGTGTGTGCGCTGCAAGGCTGGCAGCCCCCAGCGTTCCGGCAACCAGCGTCAGCACAGAAACAAACCCCGCGTCACTCGCGGAGGCTGCGCCCGTTGGCAGACCCAGTTTGAACGTGTCGCGGATAAACAAGCGTGATTTTGTGGACCGCAGGGATACCGTGCGTGGTGTTGGCAAACGCAGAACCGGCGCCAGCAGTTTGTCCCGACGTATCAATGCATAAAATCCAACAGCCATGAATGTCTGGGTAAACAGGGTGGCCAGCCCGACACCAGGCAATCCCATGCCAGGCCAACTTCCAACGCCAAATATAAAAAGCAGATTCAGACCTATATTGACCAGCACCGCGGTCAGGGTAATCAGCATCAAAGGACCTGGCCGCTTCAGTGCCACAGAGGCGTTTCGCAATACCTGCAGCCACAGCAGCGGAATCAGGCTGGGCGCAAGAAAAATCAGCAGCGAATACCCCATATCCAGCAGATGAGGATCCTGACCCAGATAGCGCAAATAGGGAAACACAATCAGCATAACCGTGACCATCAGCGCGCCGGTCACTGTTGCCAGGACAAGGCCTAGTCGTACCTGAGAAGCCATGCGCGTTCGCACACTGATACCGCCTGCAGCCCAGGTCTGGGCAAACAGGTTCCCCATTGGAGTGACGAACCCTACGCTGGAGGTTCGCAGCAGACCGAAAAGCGTAACGGCCATGCCGCCCGCGGCAATCGCGGTCGGACCGATTAGCCCCATCATCAGCAGATCGGTCGTGGTCAGCGCAACGGAAGCCAGCTGCACCAATATTAGGGGCCAGGCCAAATAGGAAACTTCTTTGACAGTCGTGACAGCTTTCACAACACACCACAAGCGCAGGGCGCATAAACGTTGAAGCAATACATCATATCTGAAATTATTTACCTGCGCCGGTTCCCGCTTGCGGCGCACACCGAATCATCGAGCAGATGCCATGGATTTGGACTAACGGAAATTCCGGCAACCATCGGCAGGATGGGATCCACAACTGCAATATTTTTAATTCTACGTATTCGAGATCTAGCCACCATTGCAATTTCTATAAATCTACATATTCAAACTGGGTGCGCAGCATTTCGTAGATATTCAACGTCAGCGGGCTGATGGTATCGCGACGGGCGAGCAGCCGATACGTGACAAAAGGCAAAGGCGGCAGCCCTTCCGCCTCTCCCAGTACTCGCATGTCCGGGCCCAGAAACTCGACACTGCGCACGGTGACACCAAGACCCGCGCGTACCGCTGCCTTGATACCAACCAGCGAGGGCGCCAGGTAATTGATGTGCCATTTGATTTGCGTCCCTTCAAGCGCCGTTAACGCCAGTCGACGAAAAATACTGGGTTCATCAGCAAGAATCAAAGGCAGTGGTGCGCGACGATTGAACGGAAAATCGGCGGCACATACCCATGCCGTGGGTGAAGTGCGCAGCACAAAGCTGGTCAGGGCAGGATCATCGCGAGTAGAGATTGTTAGATCAATTTCGCCGGATTCAAGCGAGGTCATGAGTGAAGGACTTCTACCCACCTGGATTTCCAGCTTCACCCGCGGTGCCTGCCTTGCAATATACGTGAGCATGAGCGGCAGGATAGTGTCAGCGACATCCAGTGTGGCACCCAAGCGTATCTGACCTTCCATTTGCTGTTGGCCCACCGTTCTGAGCACTTCATCATTGATGGCGAGGAGGCGGCGCGCATATTCGGCAAGCTGCTTGCCTTGCGTGGTCAAAATCAGTCTGCGACCTTTCTTCTGAAACAACGGGTATCCCATCTGTTCCTGAAGGCGCTGCATCTGCTGACTGATCGCCGACTGCGTCTTGAACAGAGCCTGAGCTGCACCCGAGAATGTATTAGTTTTCTCAACAGTAACCAGAGTGCGCAATAGCCCAAGATCAAGATTGTTCATAGGGAATACCCTTGAAATTTGAAGTAATAAATGGTGCGTTTCATAGTGAACATATTAGCACTGCTTATATCTTTCGAAGAACTTCTAATTAGTAAATATGGATCTGAATATCTATACTTTGAAAAAATCACAGGAGAAATAGATGACATCAAGAGACGACAAACAGGCAGCCATTCAGCAATTTATTGATACTGCCAGGAACGCAACGCAGGACGAGCTGAACCGCGAGAATCTGGCTACGGTACGCGATGAATTGGTAAAGATCGCCGCGCACAAGGACTGGTGGGCCCAGCAGGAATATCCGGCACCCACGGGTGACGAGCTGCAGGCACGATATCTGATCCACGCAGAGCCAGATAATTCCTATGCCCTGTATCTGAATGTGATGCGACCTGGGAAGAAAATCGTGCCGCACAATCACACGACATGGGCCTGTATCGCTGCCGTAGAAGGCGTGGAAAGCAACTATCTTTATGAACGCACCGATGACGGCAGTGTTCCTGGCCACGCTACCATTGTCCAAAAAGGCATGCAGGCCGTCGAACCAGGCAATGGCATCGCCCTGCTTCCGGATGATATTCACGCGGTTCGCATTGAAGACGACAATATACGTCATCTTCATATGTATGGGCGAGCGCTTGAGACACTGACCGAACGTCTTGCCTTTGATACTGAAAATGACACTTGCAAAGTCATGGATGTGGGCGTGAAAACGCAGCGGAGCGCAGGGTGAAGACCAACTACTCCCAGGCCACTCAACTTGCAACAATGGGGCGCCCTGAATCGGGCTGGGCCAACACGCCGATCGTCAAGGGCAGTACATATCTGTTCGACAATCTTGAGCAATGGCGTTCCGCAAGAAGCAAGCGTGAGAGTGAGCGTGTACTTTCTTATGGTGCCCGGGGAAATGAAACACTGTACGCACTGGAAGATGCCATCACGGCACTGGAAGGCGGATTTCGAACCAAGCTCTTTCCTACGGGCCTGGCTGCGATTGCGACAACACTGTTAGGCTGCCTGAAATCCGGAGATCATTTGCTGATTTCAGATGGCATTTACGATCCCATGCGCCAGCTTTGCGAAAACCTGTTACAGAACTACGGCATCACGCACAGCTATTTCACGCCGAATGACCCTGAGTGGGAACGTCACCTGCTGCCACAGACCCGCATGGTTTACGTCGAATCACCCGGTTCACTTTTATATGACATGCTTGATCTTCCTGCCATGTCGCGAACATGCAAAGCCCGGGACATTCTGCTGTGTGCCGACAACACCTGGGGTTCAGGCATCAGCTATCGTCCGCTGCATCTTGGTTGCGATATTTCAATCATGGCCGCCACCAAATACCTTGGCGGGCATTCGGATGTGATGATGGGCTCGGTCACCACCACAGCCGCCTGCTTCAACGCAATCGAACAGGCCAGCGTGAATCTGGGTCAGACCGTGTCCTCTGAAGACGCCTTTCTTGTCCTGCGCGGCATACGCACACTAGAGCTGCGTCTGGAACGACATTCCAGAAACGCCCTGCGCATCGCAAAGTGGCTGGCTGGCATCAACGCGGTAGCCCGCGTATTTCATCCGGCATTGGAATCGGACTCCAATCATCAACTCTGGAAGCGTGATGCCAGCGGCTCCAACGGTCTGCTCAGCATAGAGTTCAAGCCCGATGCTGATCCTGAGGAAATTGAACAGGGCATTGACAGCCTGCAATTGTTCGGAATTGGTTCGTCATGGGGTGGTTTCGAGAGCCTGGTACTTCCCGTCGATCCGGCCCGCACACGGCTGCGCAACGACAAATCCATTGGGTATCTACTCCGCCTGCATATTGGACTGGAAGATCCTGACGATCTCATTGCCGATCTGGAGGCCATGTTTTCCCGGATCAGTGAGCCGGTCAGCTCGGTGTAAATCGAAGTCCCCGGTCGGATCCAGACCACAGCACAACACAAATCAACAAACGATTTTTCCCATACAGTCAATAACACCAAGGCAATCAATTGAATAGCAACTCTATAGACGCTCAGACGTTAAAGCAGCAAATCCACGACCAAGACGAAATCGCAGTGCTGGACGTTCGAGAGCACGGCCAGTATGGCGAGAATCATCTGTTTTTTGCCGTTTCGCTTCCCTACAGCTTGCTGGAACTGGAAATTGAAAGACTCATTCCCAGAAAAAATACCAGGATTGTGATGTATGGCAATGGTAATGAACACCAGACCGTTATCAGCGCCCGTTCTGCTGCAGAAAAATTGGGATATAACGATATCCGCATTCTGGAGGGCGGCATCGAAGCCTGGCAGAAAGAGGGCTTCGCGACCTTTGCCGGCGTGAACCTTCCCAGCAAAACCTTTGGCGAGCTGGCGGAACACGCTTATGACACGCCCCGCATCTCGGCCACAGAGCTTTATCGCCTGCTGAATGATGACAGCCAGAACGTCGTGGTTCTGGACGGCAGACCCGTGCCCGAGTATAAGAAAATGAACATCCCCGGCTCGATCTGCTGCCCTAACGGTGAACTGGCCTTGCGTGCGGGGCAACTGGCTCCCGATCCCGAAACCACAATCGTCATCAATTGCGCCGGACGCACGCGCAGCATCGTCGGCGCGCAGACACTCATCAATTTCGGCATACCTAACAAAGTTGTTGCTCTGGAAAATGGAACGCAAGGCTGGTATCTGGCAGATTTTCCACTGGAACATCAGTCGGATCG
>JBEBTQ010000121.1:0-8634 GCA_040393685.1 Advenella kashmirensis
GGGCTGAGACTGAGACGGTTTGTCGCTGGCAGATTCCATCTCGCTGTTGGCTGCAGGTGACGTCGCTGCCATGCGCTGGCGAAGCTGGGCAATCCAGGCCGGAATCTGATCTGCCGCCAGCAAACTGGGGGCTTCAACCGCCTGCAGTTCATCATTTCCTGATTCCTGCCAGGCGGCGACGAACGCCTCCTGCATGCGCGCATCCAGTACGGAAGCAATCACAGTACCTGGTGCCACGGGGCGAACCGATTCGGCCACCGCCAGCACTGAGGATACGGGGAAAACCGGAATATCCAGCCCCAGCCCAAGCCCCTGGGCCATGCCGGCGGCAATTCTGAGACCCGTAAAACCGCCAGGGCCCTGGCCGAAAACCACGCCATGGATATCTGTGCGCGTCAATCCAGCCTGTACCAGCAGACTGTCAATCATGGGAAGCAGCTGTTCTGCATGCCCATGGGTTTGAGCACTGACCCTTTCATCGACGCGCGTGTCGCCGTCCCGATAGCACAGCAACGCCGCCGAAGAACAATTGGCAGAGCTTTCCAGGGAAATCAGATTGACATTCATGAACTACGCTTTCAGAAAATGGGAATAGTCGCCGGGACGGACGGTTAGGGTTCGTTCAGATGCACCAGCGTAATGCAACGTAACGCCGACGTCATTATAAAGCAGGAATTGGCTGCACCATGGCACGGTGGCAGGCGTTCTCCAACAGGGTTTTGCGCTAGAATACCTCGTGTGATGCCCCGGCATCCGAATGCTTACCCGTCCTGAAGGCTGCTGTTCTGAGCCTGACCGCAATGGTCAAATGTAAATAAAGCCCGATAAATGTTACAAATTTATCAGCAAGCCTTAGAAAACATTTTTAGTGTAACTTATCGTGAAATTTCAGCCTTTCTGAAAGGCGGAAACTGTAACATGTAAGCAAACTGCCACAACATAACTCTTGGACGCTCCAACCATCAAAGTATGAATACACCACAAACTGTAACGTCAACTCCTCCTCGCAAAATTCTGGTAGTCGATGACGATCCTCGCCTACGCGATCTGCTGCGCCGCTACCTGACAGAACAGGGATTCAATGTGTTCGTTGCGGAAGACGGTAAAGAAATGACCAAACTCTGGCAGCGCGAGCATTTCGATCTTCTGGTACTTGATCTGATGCTGCCTGGTGAAGACGGGCTGTCCATCTGTAGACGGCTGCGTGGCGCCAACGACAATACGCCAATTATCATGCTGACGGCCAAAGCCGAGGAAATCGACCGTATCCTGGGTCTGGAAATGGGTGCTGATGATTATCTGTCCAAACCCTTCAATCCTCGCGAACTGCTTGCCCGGGTCAATGCCATTTTGCGTCGCCGCGGCTCCGAAGAGCACCCTGGCGCACCCAGCCAGGAAAACGAATCCATCGCTTTCGGTCCCTATACACTCAATCTGTCCACCCGCACCCTGTCGCGTGGGGAAGAAGTGGTCGCCATTACAACCGGCGAGTTCTCTGTCCTGAAAGTCTTTGCCCGCTGTCCAGAGACAAGCTGATGGAGCTGGCCCGTGGCCGCGAATACGAAGCGTTTGATCGCAGTCTGGATGTGCAGATTTCGCGTCTGCGCAAGCTGATCGAACCCAATCCCGCCAAACCCGTCTTTATCCAGACCGTATGGGGACTGGGCTACGTATTTGTTCCCGACGGCGGTAACTGATATACGGCGCCACGATGGTTGCTGCCAATACGCAGTTTCCACAGCTGCAGGAATTCGGTTCAAAGATCCGGCTGAGCTTGTTCAGCCGGTCTTTTTTCCTGCTCGCTGCTTTGCTGGCCGTCAGTCTGACGTGCTGGCTGATTGTGTTTTTCAATATGCAGGAAGAGCCGCGCGCCACGCAGATGGCCGAACGCGGCATTACCGCCCTGAAAATCACTCGCAAATCCCTGGCCTATGTGCCTCCCACTGACCGTAATGCCCTAGTGATCGATCTGGCTACCACGGGTGACATTCAGGTCTTCCCCCGTCAGCTGGACGACGTACTGCAGCCCCTGCCCGATACCGCTTTCTGGCGAATTTTTGCCGACAAAATCCAGCGCTCAGACACGCAGCAGGAGATCGTCATGGCCTCCAGCATGAACGGTGAACCGGGCATCTGGATCAGCTTCAATGTGGGCGATGAACTGTACTGGCTGCTGCTCAAATCCTCGACAGATAATCTGCCGCAACTGCGCGAATGGATAGGCTGGGGCGTGATCGCCCTGCTGCTGGCATTGATTGGTGCCGCCATCAGTGTTCGTTTCGTGAATACTCCACTGTCCCGCCTGGCCAAGGCAGCCCAGCAGGTGGCGCGCGGCGAAAACCCGGCGCCGCTACCCGATGATCAGGGACCACTGGAAATCCGCGAACTCAATAGTGCCTTCAATCGCATGGCTCGCGATATCCGCCAGACTGAAGCCGACAGGGAACTGATGCTGGCCGGGATTTCTCACGATCTGCGCACACCGCTGGCACGGATGCGCCTGGAGATCGAACTGAGCAACGTCAGCGACGAGGCTCGCAGCGCCATCGACGAAGATCTGGGACAGATCGATCACAGTATCGGACAATTGATGGAGTACGCGAGACCTGCAGGTGTCCTTCCTGAAAAAGCGATCAATGTGTCCGCGATTCTGCATGACCTGACCGACAGGGAAAGAGCGCATACCGAATCGCTGGGTGGCACCTTGCGCACCCTGATTCAGCCGAATCTGTACGCACGCATTGGCGAGCTCAATCTCAAGCGCATCGTGAGCAATCTGATCGAAAACAGCCGTCGCTATGGTCGTTCCCGTTCTGATGGGCAGGCGCACATCATCGTCCGCGCGCGCGAGAAAGGTGGCATGGTCGAAATTGAGGTCTGCGACAATGGCCAGGGGATCAATGCCAAAGACACCGAAAGGCTTTTGCGTCCCTTCTCCCGCGGCGAGGCGGCGCGTACCGGTGTATCCGGTGCCGGTCTGGGACTTTCCATTGTTGAACGCCTGCTGCAGCACGTGGGCGGCACCCTGAAACTGCTGCCAAATCAGCCCACAGGTCTTGTCGGGCACATAGAAATCCCTAAAGCACGGGATAGAAATTATCAATTAGACAGCCAATCTTGATAGTGTAGAATATCAGTACCTGCTTTGTTGAGACGGGTGCTGGTTTTGCATTTCAAGACTGCCCTTGTCTCACATCTGCCCTTCAGAGGCAGTCTATGGCAAGCCCGGTGCACCGGGCCGATTGGTCAATCTCTTATATAGGAAAAGTTATGAAAACAGTTGGCGAAAAGCTCGAATCGTTCAAAGTTGTGGGTGTAAAACCTGGCTTCAACAATCATGAAGAAAATGGCGTCTCTGCTTTCGAAGACATCACAGAATCTTCCTTCCCAGGCAAATGGAAAGTGATCTACTTCTATCCAAAAGACTTCACATTCGTATGCCCTACCGAGATTGTTGGCTTTAACAACCTGGCCCAGGATTTTGAAGACCGTGACGCTGTCCTGATGGGTGGCTCTGTTGACAACGAATTCTGCAAACTGGCATGGCGCCGTGAACACCCCGATCTGAACAAACTGGGTCACTACTCTTTTGCTGATTCCACCGGTTCTCTGATCGATCAGCTCGGTGTTCGTGAGCGTAACGAAGGCGTTGCCCTGCGTGCCACTTTCATCGTCGATCCCGACAACGTCATCCAGCACGTCTCAGTGAACAACCTGAACGTCGGACGTAACCCTGAAGAAGTGCTGCGTATTCTGGACGGTCTGCAGACAGACGAACTGTGCCCTTGCAACCGCGCTGCCGGCGGCGACACACTGTAAGTTCTGCCAACCCGGTTCGCCGGGTTTTTTCTCCCCTCTTCAATAGGAAAAAGCGATGGAATTTCTCACAGCGATTAAGAATGAAGTGCCCGACTGGGCAAAGGACATTCGTCTGAATCTGGATGGCACCATTGCCCGCTCCTCGCTCAAACCAGCCGATGCTGTCGGCGCAGCACTGGCTGCCGCTTATGCTGCAAAAAACGGCTTCCTGATTGAGCAGTTCAAGTCCGGGCTGTCCGAGGAAGATGCCAATGGCGCACTGACAGCAGCCGCGCTTATGGGCATGAACAACGTATGGTATCCGTACGTGGAAATGACGGGCGATGCTCAGCTCAAGTCACTGCCTCCGATGCTGCGAATGAATGCCTATGCGTCGCATGGCGGTATCGAACAGGATCGCTTTGAACTGTTCGCCCTGGCCGCCTCCATTGTTGGAAAATGCCATTTCTGCGTGAAGTCGCATTTTGACAATCTCAAAAAAGCTGGCTTTAGCATCGAGCAACTGCGTGACGCAGGTCGGATTGCTTCAGTCGTGAATGCAGCAGCGCTGGCCCTGACTGCAGCAGGTAAATAAGTTAAGTCTTGCTGATACACGCAGGATGGCGCGCCTGAAATCAGGCCGCCTCCAGTGCCAACCGCGACACCCGTCGCGGTTATTTTATTTGCTGACGCTTTATCTTCCAGCGCTTCGCGCCCGGCTTTTCATTTGCTTCGCGCAGCCGCGCGTTATTGCACTGCTGCTCTCTGCGCAAATGCTTACTGCATTATTGTTTTGTCAGCAGCGCCACGGCGGTGGCGGCAATACCTTCCTTGCGACCCAGATAGCCAAGGTGTTCGTTCGTCTTGCCTTTGACATTCACACAATCGGTATCAATTTCAAGATCGGCTGCAATATTGCTCACCATGGCGGCTGCATAAGGCATGATTTTCGGTGCCTGTGCATGAATGGTGGCGTCTACGTTGACCACAGACCAGCCCGCTGCACGAACCCGTCGATAAGCTTCACGCAATAGCACGCGGCTGTCGGCTCCCTTAAAAGTCGGATCCGTATCCGGAAACAGCCGACCGATATCACCCAGCCCCGCAGCACCCAGCACAGCATCTGTGATCGCGTGCAAGAGCGCATCGGCGTCTGAATGCCCGAGCAGTCCATGGGTATGCGGGATCGTCACGCCACCCAGAATCAGTGGCCTGCCCTCCTGCAGCGCATGGACATCAAAACCCTGTCCGACCCGCAAGCCGATAGTCATCTTAGTATTCTCCTGAAAATCATAGCCATTTTTCCACCATGGCAAAGTCTGCCGGCCAGGTCACTTTCATATTGTGTGCCGTGCCCGGAATCAGCAGTGGTCGACAGCCGGCAGCTTCCATCGCAGATGCTTCATCGGTAATATCCAACCCTTCACGCAATGCTGCAGTCAGTGCCTGCAGCAGGGCCTTCGCCGGAAACAGTTGCGGTGTCTGAGCCAGCCAGAGTCCTTCACGGCTCACGGTCTGCCCGACACAGACCTGCTGTTGCTCGTCGACCTGCGCACGTTTAACCGTATCCGGTACAGGTAGCGCCAACAGACCACCTTTATTCTGTTGCAGACAGGCATCGATCAGTGCCGTCAGCGATTCAGGCTGCAGCCCGGGCCGGGCGGCATCATGCACCAGTGCCCAGGCCTGATCACCATGATAGCCCAGCGCTGCCTCAAGCGTGGCGCTCACCGTCAAGGCTCTTGTTGCGCCAGCAGTGCGGTGAATATGCACGCCATCACCAAACTCGAGCATTTCGATCCAGGTATCCTCTGCCGTTACGCCGATATGCACGGCGGCAACGCGCGGATCCCGTTGCAGGGCCTGGACGGCCTGCTGCAGCATGGGGATGCCATTGATGGGGCAATATTGCTTGGGGATCTGGCGGTCACCAGTGAGCGCGCGCGCCCCAACGCCGCCTGCGGGAATAATCGCAAAAATAGGATCTGACATAAAAAAGCGGCCGGCAAAACCGGCAAACGTCTCGCAATCGTCACATTGAACAGAGCAGATCATATCACGGCTGTCCGTGACAAAACGGCAGCGGGTGGCCATGCCTCTGCTGACGCGTCGAACCGGTTTACCAACGGGCTAAACACCGTCTGCGCTGATGAGCCTCTTGAGTCGGCAGGCAGACCGTATCTGATAAAATGGACTGATTCGATCCTCAGCTTCTGCCCCCGTGTCAAACTCCACTCTCTCCACGCTTCAAAACGCGCTCAAACCCGGCCAACGCTACAGCTATCCGCGTCCGCCGGGATCGGCTGATGCCTGGCTGTCCGCCGCGCTGGCCCGGTCCGCCGGCCGGCCCCTGGTGCTGCTTTGCGCGGATCCTCTGCAGGCACAGCGCCTGCATGACGAAGTGGTGCTGTTTGATCCGACGCTGCGTGTGCGGCAGTTTCCGGACTGGGAGACCCTGCCCTACGACGGTTTCTCGCCGCACCAGGACTTGATATCGGAAAGGCTGAAAACCCTCTCGGCGCTGATGCTGGGCAAAGTCGATGTGCTCACCGTGCCCGTCACCACGGCGCTGTATCGCCTGGCACCCACATCGTTTCTGGCCGCCTATTCCTTTGCATTCAAAAAAGGCGACAAACTGGATGAAAGTGCCTTGCGTGACCAGCTCACCCTGGCCAACTATGCACATGTATCCCAGGTTGCAGCACCGGGTGAGTTTTGCATACGCGGCGGGCTGATTGATCTGTTCCCCATGGGTTCAGTTCTGCCCTACCGAATTGATCTTTTCGACGATGAAATCGAATCCATTCGCAGCTTTGACCTGGATACGCAGCGCAGCCTGTATCCGGTCAATGAAGTCGAGCTGTTGCCCGGACGGGAATTTCCCATGGACGAGGAGGCGCGCAATCACTTTCGCTCGCGCTTTCGCGAACTCTTCGAAGGCGATCCGTCACGCGCCCTGCCATACAAGGATGTGGGAAACGGTATCGCCTTTGCCGGTATCGAATATTATCTGCCCCTCTTCTTTGATGAAACGGCGACGCTCTTTGACTATCTGCGACCCGACACCATCACCATCACACTGGGGAATATCGAAGAAGCCATTCAGCGCTTTTTCGAAGACACGCGCAGCCGCTATCGGTTTTTGAAAAGTGACCGCGAGCGCCCTGTACTGGATCCCGAACATCTGTTTCTATCGGATGAGCAGTTTTTTGTTCACCTGAAAGCGTTTGCCCGTTTGCACCTGGACGAAAAGGCTCAGAACACCGAATTTTCACCCGCGCCCGACATTGCCGTGCTCCGGCGCAATGACGACCCTTTCCAGCGTCTTCGCAACTGGCTGAACAAAGGAGAACAGCGACTGCTGCTATGTGCAGACTCCGCAGGCCGTCGCGAAACCCTGCTGCAGCTATTACGCGAACAGTCTCTGGAACCCAGTGCCGCGTTTGACAATATCCAGGACTTCATTGCATCGGATATTGATTTTGGCATTGCCATCGCGCCGGTTCACACCGGTTTCATTATCCGCGACCGTGAACTGTGTCTGGTGACGGAAAACGATCTGTATCCTGGGTCGGCCTCCATTGCCCAGCGGCGGCGCAAGAAGCAGGAGCACGCCAGCAATGTCGATGCCATGGTGCGCGATCTGTCAGAACTGCGTGAAGGCGATCCGGTAGTTCATATGCAGTATGGCATTGGCCGATATCATGGTCTGGTAACCATGGACCTGGGCGAAGGCGACATCGAACTATTACATCTGCAATATTCAGGCAACAGCACGCTGTATGTGCCGGTATCGCAGCTGCACGTCATATCCCGATATAGTGGCACCGATCCCGAACAGGCGCCATTGCATCAGCTTGGCTCTGGTCAATGGGATCGGGCACGCAAGCGCGCTGCCAAACAGATTCGCGATGCAGCCGCTGAACTGCTGGCGCTTTATGCGCTGCGCGCCGCGCGCGACGGATTCTCTTTCAAGCTGCCCTTCTCTGATTACCAGACGTTTGTGGAAGGTTTTGGTTTTGAAGAAACCGCTGATCAGCAGGCTGCCATCGACGCCGTCATTGGCGATATGACATCCGGCAAACCCATGGACCGGCTCGTCTGTGGCGACGTGGGCTTCGGCAAGACAGAGGTCGCGCTGCGCGCTGCCTTTTTGTGCGTAGCCAATGGCAAACAGGTTGCGCTGCTCTGTCCGACTACCCTGTTGGCAGAACAGCATGCGCAGACGTTTGCCGATCGCTTTGCCGACTGGCCCGTACGCGTGGCCGAGCTCTCGCGGTTTCGCAGCACCAAAGAAGTCAAGGCTGCATTGCAGGGCCTGGAAGATGGCACCGTGGACATTGTAATTGGCACGCACAAGCTGCTGGGCATGTAAGTCAAATACAAACGACTGGGTCTGGTTATCATCGACGAAGAACACCGGTTTGGCGTACGCCAGAAAGAAGCCCTCAAGGCCTTGCGTTCCGAAGTCGACATTCTGACCCTGACGGCCACACCCATCCCGCGTACCCTGGGTATGTCCCTCGAAGGCATTCGCGACTTTTCCGTGATTGCCACGGCGCCTCAAAAGCGTCTGGCCATCAAAACCTTTGTCAGGCGTGAAGACGGCAGTACCATCCGGGAAGCCGCATTGCGCGAACTCAAGCGCGGCGGCCAGGTTTATTTCCTGCATAATGAAGTGGATACCATCCAGAATCGCCGTGCGCGTCTTGAAGAACTTCTGCCTGAAGCGCGGATTGCCGTGGCGCATGGCCAGATGCCGGAACGTGAGCTGGAAGAGATCATGAAAGGCTTCTACCAGCAGCGCTTCAATATTCTTCTGTGTACGACCATCAT
>JBEBTQ010000122.1:0-8631 GCA_040393685.1 Advenella kashmirensis
AAACTATGAATAAAGATATTGCAGCCGGTAAATGGGAACAGGTCAAAGGTTCTTTGAAAGAAACCTGGGGCGAGTTGACCGACGACGATGTCGCTCAGGTTAATGGTAATGCCCAGAAGCTTGCAGGTATTCTGCAGGAAAAATATGGCCGAACGAAAGAAGAAGCAGAAAAACAGGTTGATGATTTCTGGTCTCGTCACAATTCAGATCTGTGATGAACCACAACCTCTGTACCCGGCATAGCACATGATGTTGACCGTTAAGTGCACAACCTAATGCCAGGTATGGATCAGCGAGGGAATTGACCTGAACTGGATAAATATCGCATCTTCGTTAAGGTTCACATCTTTGCTAAAACTGCACCGATATGCCCAAGGCACCATCGGTGCAGTTTTTTTATCTGTCGCTGATGAATAAAATGCTATATCTCTGATGAATAGTACTCCGGTCAACAGAATCATGCTTCGCTGATGAACAGAACAATGCCGGTGCGAACCGTCGAGTTACCCGGGTCTGGCAGATGTATGGCGGGATACTGCTGCGTATGGACGACGTTATATACATACAGTCCTTCGCTTCCTTCAAAACGAACCAGCGCTTTGGCCCGGATCAGAGTAGCACCAGCCTTTTCAATCAATTGTTCCAGCTCACGCATAAAAGCGCGACGCGACATGGGATCGGGCAAATCTATCACTTCTGTCCGAATTCGTGAGTGTTGCTGTACGGGCTTTAACGGGCGTGCAGAAACCACCTCAGGTGCCTTATGGGCTTTAAGAAAAGCCGCGGAAGCCAGCGCCGGCCGATCCGAATGCAATCGCAAACGCCATTTTTCTGTATCGGAAATCTGCTCCAGAAATGCTGGTATTTCCATCACGGGGGTGTCTACCATCGAAGCCAGTTGTGCCGTGCAGGAAGCGACTTCTTTCTCTGAAGTCAAATCAGTCTTAGACAGGAGCAGCAAGTCTGCCAGCACAATCTGCCTCGACCATTCAATATAGGACATCTGTGATATACAGCCGGGCACATCGACAATACACAGACTGCCGTTGAAAACATAACGCGCTTTCAGAAAAAAATCGTGATGCAAAGTAAAGCGTAACGCGGATGGATCGGCCAGGCCGCTGGTTTCGACGAGAACCTGATTGAAACGCGGTACTCGCCGCGCCAGCGCGTCTGTGAAAAGTCGCTGCAGCGTCTCGTTCAAAGACCCCTGCATCTGACAGCACAGACAGCCGCCTTCAAGTAGAATAACGGAAGACTGTACGAACGACCAGTTCGCCTGATCTATGCCCAGTTCGCCCATTTCATTCACGATCACAACCGTGTCTTTGAAAGCAGGCTGCTGCAATAGCTGGTTAATAAACTGCGTTTTGCCGCTACCAAGAAAACCGGTAATCGCAGTAACGGCAATTCGGCTCTCGGTTACAGTCTCGCTTGAAGTCATAATGGGAGTTTCAGTGTTGATCGCATTCAATGGTAGCAGGCAGTGACATCAGACGATAATAATAGTATGCAGGTAGCGCTGGTGCATTCACTGGCAGATCTGCCCGACTTTGACTGGGCACAATGGTCAGACGACAATCCATTTGTGTCCCCGCCGTTTCTGCGTGCCATGGAAAGTAGCGGTTGCACCAGTGAAGAGACTGGCTGGCAGCCCTGTCATCTGATTCTATACGATCAGATGCATGAACCCGCCGGATTCATGCCCATGTATCTGAAAACCCATTCCCAGGGCGAATTCGTTTTTGACATGGCATGGGCACGCGCATTCAGTCAGTATGGCCTGCAATACTATCCCAAACTGCTTTGTGCCGCGCCATTTTCTCCGGTAACGGGCCCGCGGCTGATCGGGCGGGATCTGCAAGCACGACAAATTCTGGCTCAGGCGGCTCTGGAAGTGGCCGAAAGACTCAAAGTGTCGTCGGTGCATGTGCTGTTTCCCGACGCGAAGGATCTGGACGTGCTGCGCGAGGCTGGGTACATGGTCAGGGAAAGTGTGCAGTTTCACTGGAAGAACGCAGCGTATAAAAGTCTGGACGACTTTCTGGCTACGCTGGTGTATGACAAACGCAAGAAGCTGCGGCAGGATTCGCGCAAGGTGGCACAGGCGGGAATTACATTTGAATTCAAGCGCGGCAATGACATCACCGAAGATGATTTGTCATTTTTCTTTTCGTGCTATTGCAATACGTATTTCGAACGTGGTCGTGAGCCCTATCTGTCAGAAGATTTTTTCCGGCGACTGCTGGCTGAGGCGCCCGACACTGTTCTTCTGGTTCTGGCCCTGGGCGATAACGCGCCGGTGGCAAGCGCCATGAATATGATTGGCAACAACAAGATGTACGGGCGTTACTGGGGTGCCCGTGAATACATTCCCGGCCTGCACTTTGAAACCTGTTATCTTCAGGGAATTCGCTATTGCATCGAGCACGGTATCTCAGTTTTTGAGGGGGGCGCCCAGGGCGAACACAAACTGTCCCGCGGCATGCTGCCGGAAGCAACGTTTTCGGCACACTGGATCGCCCGGCCTGAATTTGCCGATGCCATCCAGCGTTTTCTGGATGCCGAAACCGAGCACGTACAGGCTTATCTGGATGAATTGCAGGAGCACTCGCCCTTTAAAAAGCCGGGGGTAAATGACAAGTGATATTTCACGCGGTGAGTTTGCGCGATATTCCGGCGCCGGCACACCGGCGCTGATTATTTGTCTTCCCCGCCCTTGTCCTTGTCTTTATCTGAAACGGGGGCAAATGGAAAAGCCCCGAACATGTTGCTGGTCTGATTCTGCATTTGTTCCTGCATTTGCACAAACATGTTTTTTGACTGCTCAACGTAGTTGTTCATGACGTTATTGAGCAGAGGCGCCTGTATATTCATGAATTGCGACCACGCTTCCGCACTGAACTGCGGGTTATAGACGCCCTTGGACTGCTCTGCCAGTTTGTCCTGAATGTCCACAAAGGCCTGCATGTTCTTTTCAAGATACGAACCCATCACACCCTGCATGGCGTGACCATAAAAACGGATGATATGGGCCAGCATATTGGAACTGAACATTGGAACACCGCCGGATTCGGCTTCCAGAATGATCTGCAATAGAATACTGCGCGTCAGTTCCTCTCCGGATTTGGCATCCAGCACCTGAAAACGCACGTTGTCCAGCACCAGCTGCCTGACATCCTGCAGCGTAATGTAGGTGCTGGTCTGTGTGTCATACAGCCTGCGATTGGGATATTTCTTGATAGTCCGGACGGCGTCCGTATCAGTTGCTTTTGCCATTACCTGTTCAACCTATAGTTATCTGTCTGTGTCCGCCAGCGGACTTAACCCATGTGCAAGCCGCCGTTGACCGAGAAGTCGGCTCCGGTGGAAAAGCCGGATTCGTCGGAAGCCAGCCATGACACGATGGATGCAATCTCGTCAGGGGTTCCCAGACGTCGTACCGGAATTGTTCCTACGATCTGCTCCAGAACCTCCGGACGGATCGCACGTACCATATCGGTACCAATATAGCCTGGTGAAACGGTATTAACCGTCACGCCGCGGCTGGCTACTTCCTGTGCCAGAGCCATGGTGAAGCCGTGAATCCCGGCTTTTGCCGTGGAATAGTTGGTCTGCCCGAACTGGCCTTTCTGTCCATTGACTGAACTGATATTGATAATGCGCCCCCAGCGCTTCTCGTACATATGTTCAATGACCTGCTTGGTCACATTGAACAGGCTGTTCAGGTTGGTATCCATCACGGCGCGCCAGTCGTCAATCGACATTTTGCGGAAGACGCCATCACGCGTAATACCGGCATTATTGACCAGTACATCTATCGGTCCGTGCTCGGCTTTCACTTTGTCAAAAGCCTGTACAGTAGAGTCCCAGTCGGACACATTGCCAGCTGAAGCGTAGAAGGTATATCCTTGCGCTGCCTGCTCATCGATCCATTGCTGGGCGTTCCGTTGGGGGCCGCAGCCTGCGATCACCGTAAATCCGTCCTTGTGCAGGCGCTGACAGATGGAAGTCCCGATACCTCCCATACCCCCCGTCACATATGCTATTTTTTGTGTCATTTTGAACTCCTTGAGCTACTTCAACGGTAATAAAATACTACGAATTCCATGATCATGCGCGGGTTCTGACATAGCTGCCCGGCGCCGGTGCCAGCGGTGCAAATTCCGCGCTGCCGGTTGTTGCCTTTGCCTTCACTTTGCGACCGCTGTGTCCGGCCAGCCAGGCTGCCCAGTCAGGCCACCAGCTTCCTGGAATCGATTCTGCCTGCTCCAGCCAATCCTGCACTTCTGTTTCCTGCACCAGAGCCTCATCATTTGCCCAGTAATTGCGCTTATTTTTCGCTGGCGGGTTGATGACGCCAGCAATATGCCCGGAGGCGCCCAGAATATATCTGACGTCGCCCGACAAAAGGCGCGCTGAGGCAAACGAAGCATGCCAGGGAACAATATGATCATCCCGGGATCCATACACATACACTGGCATGTCAATATCGGAAAGATCGACCTGTTCGGCGCAGACCTTCAATACACCAGGCTGGCAAAGCCTGTTTTCCAGATACATATTCCGGAAGTACCAGGTAAAGAACGGACCAGGCAGGTTCGTGCCATCTGAATTCCAGTAAAGCAGATCAAAAGCCGCAGGTGCATTCCCTTTCAGATAGTTGCTGACAACGTAATTCCACACCAGCTCGTTGGGGCGCAAAAAGGAAAAGGTGGTTGCCAGTTCCCTGGCTGTCATCAGGCCGCCGCGTCCAAGAAGCTGCTCGCGATAGGCAACATGAGCTTCGTCGACAAAGACATCCAGAATACCTGTGTCTTCAAAATCCAGCAGTGTAGTCAGCAATGTGGCACTGGCTACGGGATTGTCGCCACGTGCGCGTGCCACCGCCAGCGCACTGCTGAGCATGGTCCCTCCCACACAGAAGCCCAGTACATTGATCTGCTGCTGACCGGAGATCTGCTGCACGGTATCAATCGCGGTCAGAACGCCTTTTTCGATGTAGTCGTCCCAGGTGGAAGTCTGGATCCCGTCGGTGTCGGTCACTTGCGGATTGCGCCAGGAAATCATGAAAACCGTAAAGCCCTGGCTGACGGCGTACTCAACCAGCGAGTTACCCGATTGCAAATCAAGAATGTAATATTTGTTGATGCAGGGCGGCACCATGAGTAACGGCCGTCGATAAACGGTGGGCGTTTGCGGCGCGTATTGGAGCAACTGAAACCAGGGATTTTCAAAGACCACGTCACCTGGCGTCGTTGCAAGATTGACGCCGACCTCGAACGTGGAATCATCGGTCTGGGAGATCTGACCCTTGCGAATATCGCCAAGCAGATTCAGAAACCCTTTTTGCAATGACTCGCCGCCGCTGGCGGAAAAAGCCTGCATGGCGTCCGGATTGGTCAGAAAATAATTTGCGGGCGACAAGGCATCACTCCACTGCTCCACGGAGAAACGCAGCCGCTCCCTGACGTTTTCGGGCACGTGAGCGACATCGGTCATTTTCTGCATGATTTCCGCGGAAAGCAGATAAAGGTGTGCCAGCATCAGATGCTGCGGGCTGTTCTGCCATGCCTCTGCGCTGAAACGTCTGTCACGCAGGGCCGGCAGCGTACCTGCCTGTGCATCCGCTGCAATCTGCTGCCATTTCTGAAAAAACGCTTCCTGCAGCTTTTTCAGATTGTCCCCATCGGCATTGAAATCCGGCTGGGGCCACTTTGCTTTATCAGTCTTTCTGGTCACTCAGGTCTCCGGATAAATCCTGGTTTGTAACTCCCGCCGGACAGGCGTCCTGCAGGGCCACACGCTTTCAATAATTCTATATAAAAAATGACATTCCGTCAGACCGAATCTTCCCGATTAAGGGAAACCCTGAGCACATTTTCCCAAAGCGTGAAAGTCATGATTAAAGGACTTCCGGATCAGGGCTCCAGCCATATGACAGTTGCCATTCTTCCGGTGACGTTTTCGCGCCGATAGGAATAGAAAAGGTCATTCTGACGATAAGTGCACAGGCCGCTTTGTTCAATATGCGCAATGCCAAGCCTGGAGAGTCGCCACGCTGCAATGGCTGACAGATCTGCAAACCATTTACCCGCATTGTCGGGATGCGGCACGAAATACTCGGCCAGCGCCGGCGCCAGATCCAGAAAGGCTTCTCTGACAGGCAATCCGACTTCAAAGGCCTCGCACGAAATACCCGGTCCGATCCATGCGTAATCCGGTAGCTTACCCGAGCAGGCTTGCATTTTGTTGACAGTATTTTCAAGAACCCCGGCTGCCAGTCCCCGCCATCCCGCGTGAGCAGCGCCGACAATATTGTCTCCCGCAAAAACGACCGGAAGACAATCAGCGGTCATAATGGCCAGAACGCGTCCTGGCTCAGATGTCACGCACGCATCATAGTCACCTTCGCTGCAAAGTAAAGCGTCAGTGCTATCGGTGAGCTCGTTCTTAACGATAGCCGCATCCGCATCAAAGACATCGGTGCCGTGTACCTGATTGAGCCATATCGGTGCCTCTGGCAGTTGCTCCGCCAGACGCCTGCGGTTTTCCCTGACAGCGTCGAGTTCGTCCCCAACGTGCAGGCCCAGATTATTGGAATCAAAGGGAGCCAGGCTGACGCCCCCCTGGCGCGTGGTACAAAAATAGCGCACCCCGGGCCAGGCCTTACCCGTCACGTTGACTGGTTTCATGCCCCGCTCCACTGGATCTGTGACAGAATCTGCTCCATATCGTCAGGCCGCTCTACATCGAACTGGCACGGAGAGTCTGTAAGCGGATCAATGAAGGTAAGCCGGCGGGCGTGCAGCATCTGCCTTGCGGCCTGTCCTATGGGTTTACCGTTGTAGAGCTGATCACCCAGCAGCGGATGTCCCAGGCTGTGCATATGTACCCGGATCTGATGCGTCCTGCCCGTTTCAAGTCGGCACTGCACGTGACTGACGGCAGCCTCGTCGATATACCCGAAATTGATCCGCTGAAAATGCGTAATGGCTTCTTTCGGCGCTATCGGCTGCAACGTTGACATGCGCACAGGCACATGACGGTCCCGACCTATCGGCTGATTGACGGTTCCTGAGGCGGCAATATGACCCATGACCAGCGCTTCGTATTCCCGGCCCATGCTGCGCGCCTGCAATTGACGGACAAAATGCGTCTGCGCCACTTCAGTGCGGGCCACAACAAGCAGGCCGTCTGTGTCCTTGTCCAGGCGATGTACGATGCCGGCACGCGGCACCTGGGCCAGTTCCGGATATCGGTACAGCAGGCCGTTAAGCAGCGTACCGGACCAGTTCCCTGCCCCCGGATGCGTGACCAGCCCGGCAGGTTTGTTGACCACGATCCACGCTGCGGAATCGGCCACGACGGTAAAATCTACCGGTTCGGGCGTAAATGCCTGCTGTTCGGGTGCCTGCTGCATGGTGACGCAAATCAGGTCATCTGCACCCACGTTCTGCCGGATTTTTCCCGGCACGCCATTGACCAGGACATGGCCCGCCTCTATCCAGCCCTGCAGTCGGCTGCGGGAATGTTCGGGTATCAGGCCGGCCAGCACCTTGTCCAGGCGCTCACCGGTCATGGTCATGGGCAGACGGAATTCACGCAGGTCAATGTCGGGAATTTCGTCCGTATCCTGCAATGTTGGCTCTGACATCGGTAGAAAACACTGTAAAATCATATAATGTTCTCATCATAACGCGGCAATGGTATTATCAGATTGCTTTTTGAACTTTAACTCACAGTCACTTCCAAATTATGCATAAACGTTTGCTTCGAACTTCTCTCATCGCGCTGTCCTGCCTGACCGTCGCAGGTTGCAGCAGCATGATGAATCGCGATGCTGACAAAACGGCCGGCATGTCAGCGCCCCAGTTATATCAGGAAGCTCGCGACAACGTTCGCAGTAATGACTACAAAACCGCCAGAACCTACCTGGAAGCGGTTGAGTCGCGTTATCCGTATTCCAGTTACGCCCAGCAGTCGCTGATTGACCAGGCATACGTCAACTGGAAAGACAATGAGCCGGAAAAGGCCGTTGCTGCCATTGATCGCTTCCTTACGCTGTATCCCAGCCATCCAGGCACAGACTACATGCTTTACCTGAAAGGGCTTGTCACATTTACGCCCCCAAGCTCGTATCTGCGCAGTCTTACGGGTCAGGATCCCAGTGAGCGTGATCCCAAGGGTCTGCGTCAGTCTTACGCCGCGTTCAATGAGCTGATTCAGCGCTTCCCGGAAAGCCGGTACGCACGCGATGCGAAGCAGCGTATCACCTGGCTGGTCAGTACCATTGCAGATAATGAAGTTAACGTAGCCAAGTATTATTTCACGCGTCATGCCTACATCGCCGCCATCAACCGCAGCCAGTCTGTGTTGCGCGACTTTTCCGGCGTTGCAGCAGCTGAACCGGCGCTCTATATCATGATGCGTTCTTACGAGCAGCTGGGTATGGCGGATCAGGCCACCGATGCCAAACGCGTGCTTGACCAGAATTATCCCAACAGCAAGTACTATGAACAAGGTCTGGACGGTGACGGCGGCTGGTTGTCCTGGCTGAGCCCTTCCCGCGTTTTCAACTAGACGCTTGCGGCCACAGGCAGTAAAAACAAGGCGACCTTAGGGTCGCCT
>JBEBTQ010000123.1:0-8619 GCA_040393685.1 Advenella kashmirensis
TTGTCGCTAACGTGCCAGCGTCGCAAAAGGTGGCGATTGAAAAGCTGGCTCGTGAGCACGGACTGATCAGCGACAGCGTGACCGTTCAGCGCGAAAACTCCATGGCTTGCGTGGCGTTGCCTACCTGTCCTCTGGCCATGGCAGAAGCGGAGCGTTTCCTGCCGACTTTTGTGGATCAGCTCGATGACATCATGGCGCGGCATGGTCTGAAGGATGAGTTCATTGTGACGCGCGTAACGGGCTGCCCTAACGGCTGTGGCCGGGCGATGCTGGCCGAGGTTGGTCTTGTTGGCAAGGCCGTGGGACGCTACAACCTGCATCTGGGAGGCAATCGCATTGGTACCCGAATTCCGCGTCTGTTCCGCGAGAATATTACGCCAGAAGAGATTCTGAGCATTCTGGACGAACACATTGGTCACTGGGCCAGCGACCGGGAAGCGGATGAGGGCTTTGGCGATTTCCTCATTCGCACACATGTGGTCAAGCCGGTGGTGAATCCGTCAGTAGACTTTCACGATGCCAGCAAAGTGCCCGCAGAACCCGTGCACGCCTGAACGGTTTAGCGGGGGTTTAATCCTGCTGATTGGAATACCGGCGTGACAGGCCGGTATTGCAGCCGTAATGATGTGCCGCTATTTCTGGCCAGTATGCGGTTACAAAGGTGCTCAAACATAGAAAGAATCGAAAGGCAGAAGAGCAGGGTAGCAGTGATGAGCGGAACCGCACAGTACAGAAGAGCGGGACAAAAGAGCAAAGAAGAATGAAAAAGCAGCCATCTGCGGTGTCGCGCAGGTGGCTGCTTTTTTGGATTTAAGGAACAGTGGGAATCAGTGCGAATCAGACGCTTTTCAAAAAGGCCTTGATGGTCGCGGTCAGATCCTTGCGTTGCTTGGTGTTAAGCGCGATCAGCGCGGCTGTTTCTTTTTTGGTCAGCGTTTTGAAAATAGCCTCGCGCACCGTGATTTCCGGCGCAACGTAATTGCTTTCCGGAAGAATAGGCAGTGTGCCGTTGATGAGCCAGTCTGAATTGACGCCGAAGAACACGGCGAGGCGACTGACGATTTGTGCGGAAGGACTGATTTTGCGATTGCCCATTTCGTAATTGGCAATGGTGCTTTGCGATACGCCGAGTTCAAGGGCCAGTTCATTCTGATTCATACCGTGATGAATCTTGCGCAGATAGTGCAGGCGCTCGGCAAAGGTGCTGAGTTTTGACACAGCGCGCAGGTCTGGCGAGGAGTCAGGATGTTTTTTAGTAGCCATTTGGAAAACCCAATAATTGTTACAGCTGGTAAATGTCAGCCCATAATGATAGCTGTGTTCAGGAAAATTTCTTTAACAATTGTCACTTTTTTACGAATCTTGAATTAAATTTTTAATATCCAGCGGATTTTTGTGCCTCAAATGCCCACAGCATGCAGATATTTCATAATTGATATGCTGATTGCAATATTCAGAATCGAATATTCATTACCACGCAAACCGCAATAACGGTCAAAGAAATGTCTCGCTGACTCGGCCGTCAACGCTTCAGTCGAAATATTTTTCGCCAGAGATTGGCGCTGTCAATGATGGCTGACCCACGATGTAACTGCCGCCGGCGTCGCGAGACTTGCGGGAGCAAGCCTCTGGCAGACGGATCATTCCTGATGGGGGTGAACCACCATATTATTGCGGTGGATCAATTCGTGGTCTCTTACTTTGCCCAGAATGGTTTCGATTTCACGGGTGGGGTGCCGCATGATACGGCGGGCTTCTGCGGAAGAGTAATTGACCAGTCCGCGGGCAATTTCACGATGCTGAGCATCAGTGCAGGCAACGACATCGCCGCGCTCGAACTCGCCAACGACATCGGTCACGCCCACTGCCAGCAGGCTTTTACCCTGTTCGATTAATGCCTTGCGTGCCCCGTCATCCAGGACGAGTTTGCCAGGCAGACGCAAATGATCAGCCATCCATTGCTTGCGGGCCGAACGCAGGGAAGGGGAGGCGCGCAGCTCCGTGCCAATGGCTTCACCACGGCCAAGTCGTTCCAGTACCCGATCTTCGCGGCCTGAAGCAATAATTGTGGTGGCACCACTGCTGGCTGCGCGTTTGGCCGCCAGAACCTTGGTGAGCATGCCACCGGTACCGACGTGACTGCCGGCACCGCCGGCCATTTTCTGTAATTCGGGATCGCCTGCCGTGGCAAGATGGATGAAGCGCGCATCAGGATTGCTGCGGGGGTCGCTGTCATACAGGCCGCGCTGATCGGTAAGAATAATGAGCGCATCGGCTTCAATCAGATTGCTGACCACCGCCCCCAGCGTATCGTTGTCACCCAGTCGAATTTCGTCTGTGACCACCGTATCGTTTTCATTGACGATCGGAATCACGCCCAGCTCCAGCAATTTGAAAATGGCCGAGCGGGCATTCAGATAGCGCAGGCGGTCGGTCAGATCTTCGTGAGTCAGCAGGATCTGTGCTGCGCGCATATTGTGTGCAGCAAAGGCAGATTCATATGCCTGGATGAGGCCCATCTGTCCCACAGCGGCAGCGGCCTGCAGTTCGTCTATTTCCTTTGGACGAGTTTTCCAGTTGAGCCGGGCCATGCCTTCGGCAATCGCGCCACTGGACACGAGAATCAATTGTTTGTTCTGGCGGCACAGGCCAGCGATCTGCGACGACCACTCACCAATGGCCTGCGGGTCCAGACCCTGGCCATTGTTCGTGACCAGAGACGAACCGACTTTGACCACAATACGCCTTGCGCTGGCCACTGACGAAACAAATTCACTCATGTTGCAAAAGGTCCGGAAAGAAATCTAAGTAAGCAGTTTAAGACTGCCAGTTCCATTTTATCGGATGGTATCCTCCGGATCCTGTTCTGTGGCAGGATCCGGTCATTGCGTCGGCTATCGCGGGGTATCGGTCAGATCACCCCGGGTGTCGTCGAAACGCGGATCGTCCGGAACATAGGTACCCGCCTGTTTATCCTGCTCGACCATCTCGCGTGATTTTTCGGCATCCAGATAGTCCTGCAACGCCCAGATGAGCGCCTGGGTACCGTCGCCCGACAGTGCAGAAATGGCAAATACCGGGCCGTCCCATTGCAGTTCGCGACACAGTCTGTCCTGCACATCCTGCGGATCTTCCACCATGTCCAGCTTGTTCAGAACCAGCCAGCGTGGTTTGGAATACAGATCGGCATCGTACTTGCGCAATTCTTCTGCAATGGCACGCACATTGTGTGCAGCCATTTCAACAGGATCCTGATCGGGATCTGCGCTGGACACATCGACCAGGTGCAGCAGTACGCGCGTCCGTGACAGGTGACGCAAAAACAGATGTCCCAGACCGGCACCTTCCGAGGCACCTTCAATCAGACCAGGAATATCGGCCACCACGAAGCTACGCGATGCGGAGGTGCGCACCACGCCCAGATTCGGGTGCAGCGTAGTGAACGGATAATCGGCGATTTTGGGTTTGGCATTGGAAATGCGCGTAATGAGCGTGGATTTGCCGGCATTGGGCAGACCCAGCAGACCCACGTCAGCCAGCACCTTGAGCTCCAGACGAAGCTTGCGCTGTTCGCCTTCTTTGCCATAGGTGAACTGGCGCGGCGCCCGATTGACGCTGGATTTGAAGTGCAGATTGCCCATGCCGCCCTGGCCGCCCGCAGCAAGGGTCACTTGCATGCCGTGATGGGCCAGATCGAACAGTTGTTCGTTGGTGTCCGCATCGTGAATCACAGTGCCCACGGGTACGCGCAGGGTGATGTCCGGGGCTGCCGCACCGTACTGATCAGAGCCACGTCCGTTTTCACCATTTTTGGCGCGGTGCAGACGCGCATAGCGAAAATCGATCAGTGTGTTGATATTGCGGTCTGCCACCGCATAAATGCTGCCACCTCGGCCGCCATCGCCACCATCGGGACCGCCTTTGGGGATGAATTTTTCGCGACGAAAACTCGCCGCCCCGTTGCCGCCTTTGCCGGCAATGACTTCGATCGTCGCTTCGTCAACGAATTTCATGATGATTCCTGTATTGATAATGGGTGTTGCCGAAAGCGCCGAGGCAAATCATCGGGCGCTGCCACGGACATAACTGCCACGTATAGAATAAAAAATGCCGTTCACCTGGCAACAAGTGAACGGCACTGCATGATGTCCGGGAAAGGTTTAGTCAGCCTTTGTTACGGAAACGGTATGCTTGTTGAGTGCGCCTTTATGAGAAAAGGAGACACTGCCGTCTACCAGTGCGTACAGGGTGTGATCTTTACCCATACCTACATTGGTACCCGGGTGAAAACGTGTGCCACGCTGACGAACAATGATTGAACCGGCTGGAATGACCTGACCGCCGAAGGCTTTCACGCCCAGTCGTTTGGATTCCGAGTCGCGGCCGTTGCGGGTTGAGCCGCCGCCCTTTTTCTGTGCCATGTTTAAGCTCCTGTTATGTTAACGAACGGATCAAGCAGTAATTGCTTCGATAACGATCTGGGTGTAATTCTGACGATGGCCCTGGTGCCGCTGATAATGCTTGCGACGGCGCATTTTGAAAATTTTCACCTTGTCGTGACGTCCATGTGCAAGAACTTTGGCTTTAACCACAGCGCCAGCAACCAGGGGAGCACCCACTTTGAGTGATTCACCTTCGCCTACTGACAAAACCTGGTCCAGCGAGATTTCTTGCCCGATGTCTGCCGGTATCTGTTCTACCTTGAGTTTTTGACCTTCGGCAACACGATACTGTTTGCCTCCGGTTTTTATGACCGCGTACATATGGGTTAACCTCTAAAAATAAATTTGGAATTAGCATATTTAATGCTAAGCCCATCATTCTACTGTGAATTTCATTAAAAAGTCAAAAGAATCAATCGCTTGTTTGTAAAAAAGCGTCTTTTGCCCTGACGCATTCCCGCAATTGTGGTTTTTGTGCCGAAGGAGCAGCTTCGACGGCAGTTCGGCGGGCGCAGAAAAGGGTCGATCTCCCATGACTGATTTTCCAGATCGGCTTACCTGGTTATGTCTATCTGCGCGAAAATCCGGCCGCCAGGCCCGGCAGCTCAACGCGGGGGCGTCGCGAGCAGCCGTTCCTCCCAGTCATTGGCAACAACGAAGCCGCGATGCACTTCTACATAGTCTGCTTTGCCCGCAGCGGCTTCCTCAACAGGGGCAAGCGCAACAATCAGCAAACCCGAACGCGGCCTGCCGGGTGCAGCGCGAGTGCGCGTGGATAAAGGCGCGACCAGCGTTGGGACATCGCGGGATTCGGCCGGATTCCCTGGATACTTACTGTCTTCAGCCTCAAACCAGCCACGCAGTGTCTCCCGCAATTGAGCGCAATCCATTGTGTCCTGATGCTCAGCCACTTGGGGTGACAGCCACTGCAGACGAGGCACAATACGCCAGCGCAGCGTTGTGTCCTCTAACTGCGCCAGGCGTTGCACGAACTCGTCATGACTCATCCACCAGCCTTTCAGATGCACAGCGCCCAGCAAATCGGTACTGACGTGATCATCAAGAATATAGTCGTTCCACCCCGTACCCTGCAAAGGATAGAAAAGCCAGCCTTTCACGAAGGCCTCAGCACGGTCAACAGCCACGTCCAGCTTCTGAGTCACCTGCGGCAGGCTCGAGAAATGCAGTTGTTCCTGCAGTTTGGCTGTCTTGCGCGCCAGCGTATCACGCTGCTGCAGGCCCACGTATCGGGCCAGGCCCATCGCGGTCGGCAAGGCAGGAACAAACAGGTAAAGCTTGACGGCCATCTCCCAGTGGCACACCTGCCCGCTATGCCGGTCACGGAAAACAAAGTCCAGTTCACCCAGTGTGCGACGCGTGCTGTCAGGCTGATCGGGTTCTGCTTCGGTATGAACAGGGGCGTGCGCGGCCAGAAGTTCAACATCTGGATTATGCTGAAGCGCCAGGCCCAGCACGGCTTCGGCATACAAACCCAGCCTACGATATCCTTCGGCGACGTCTGGTGTGAGGTATTCAGGCTTGTGGTATTCCTGTCCGAGCCAGTCGTCCAGCTGGCGCAGCATGTCATCCGGCCATTGAGCCAGCGGCAGTCCGGCATTGGCAGACAGCAGGTTGGGGGAGTGAATCAGCCAGTGAAGGTCGCGCCAGACCTGAAGCGTATCCACAGGTCTGGCGGGTATCAGGAGCGGTAGTCCGCGTTGATGCTCACGTATTCGTGAGAAAAGTCGCAGCTGTAAACAGTTTCAGATACGTCGCCGCGGCCAAGCGCAACGCGTACCAGAATTTCGGCCTGCTGCATGACGCGCTGACCATCTTCTTCCTTGTAATCGGGATTGCGGCCGCCATCACGTGCGACCAGCACATCATCGAGCCACAGGCGCAGCGCGCCAACGTTCAGATCGTCGACGCCGGCATAGCCGATTGCCGCCAGAATTCGCCCAAGATTGGGGTCTGACGCATAGAAAGCGGTTTTGACCAGAGGAGAGTGGGCAATCGCATAGGCGATCTTCAGTGCGGTCTGGCTGCTTTCAGCCTCTTCAACCTGAATGGTGATGAATTTGGTGGCGCCTTCCGCATCACGCACGATCTTCTGAGCCAGTTCGCGGGCGACGGCTGTCAGTTCGTTTTTGAGTGTTTCGTAATGCGGGCTCTGTGTATCCTGAACCTGGATGCCGCTTTGACCGGTAGCGATAACAATGAAAGAGTCGTTGGTGGAGGTGTCGCCGTCTACCGTAATGCGGTTGAAGGAATGATTGGCGATATCCTTGACCAGTTCCTTGAGCAGGGCGGGGGCGATTTCCGCATCCGTTGCGACAAATCCGAGCATGGTGGCCATATTTGGCCGGATCATGCCGGCGCCCTTGCTGACGCCTGTGATGGTCACCTTGCGGCCATCCAGGGTAAGCTGCCGTGAACAGATTTTCGGCAAGGTGTCGGTCGTCATAATGCTGTACGCCGCCTTGAGCCAGGCATTTCTGTCCAGTGCCTTGATGCACTGTGGCAGGGTTGCGGTAATTTTGTCTACCGGTAACGGCTCAAGAATGACGCCTGTGGAAAAGGGCAGGATTTCTTCTTCCAGCAGGCCCAGTTCCTTGGACAATACCCGGCAGGTTTCAAATGCACGTTCCAGGCCATCTGCTCCGGTACCCGCATTTGCGTTTCCCGTATTGATGATCAGGGCGCGAATGGCGTTGCTTGCGGCAAGGCGCGATTCGCAAATCTGCACCGGCGCCGCGCGAAAGCGGTTACGGGTAAAAACACCTGCAACAGCGGTGCCTGGGGTAAATTTGAACAATGTGAGGTCGTCGCGTCCGGGTTTTTTGATCCCGGCCTGGGCTATGCCAATTTCGACCCCGGCTACCGGGTAGATAGCGGATTCGTCAGGTATATTTAAGTTTACAGCCATACAGCTTCAACACCTTTAACACATAATGGATAACCCTGAGTTTAGCCGCTTTTCCATGTCATATCGCGAAATCGCTTATATGTGGAAAAAAATATCCGGTATTGCTACAGGTAATATGGCGAGCGCCCGCGGCAATGCAGGCGCTTGCGACAGTGCGCGTCAGAGCAGCGCGAACGCTTTTTCCGCCGCTTCCAGCGTCTGATCGATAATCTCGTCGTTATGCGTGGCCGATACGAACCCCGCCTCAAAAGCGGACGGTGCAAGATGCACGCCGTGATCCAGCATACCGTGAAAGAAGGTTTTGAAAGCAGCGTGATCCACGTCAGAGACCTGGGCAAAGGTCGAGGGAACGTCGGCCCGGAAATACAGGCCAAACATGCCACCTACGGAATCCGTGCAGAATGGCACGCCTGCGGCTGTGGCTTTCTCGGTCGGTCGGCAGTTCGGCGCTACGCTGGATCG
The DNA here is from genome assembly GCA_040393685.1 of Advenella kashmirensis. Lineage (GTDB taxonomy): Bacteria > Pseudomonadota > Gammaproteobacteria > Burkholderiales > Burkholderiaceae_B > Advenella > Advenella kashmirensis_C. Next base: position 7,831 of record JBEBTQ010000123.1, read on the forward strand.
TAACGGTCTGCGTCCGGCCCGTTATATTGTGACAGACGATGATTTCGTCATTCTGGCTTCCGAAGCGGGCGTTTTGCCTGTCGAGGAAAAAAAGGTCGTCAAGAAGTGGCGTCTTCAGCCGGGTCGTATGCTGCTTATCGATATGGAAGAAGGCCGCATCGTTTCAGATGAGGAAATCAAGTCGCAGATCGCGCAGAAGCATCCCTATAAGCAGTGGTTGGCAAACACGCAGCTCATTCTGGAAGACTTGAATCCGGTCGAACCACGTGCGCTGCGCAAAGATGTGAGTCTTCTCGACCGTCAGCAGTCCTTCGGTTACACGCAGGAAGATACCAAACTTTTGATGTCGCCAATGGCCACCACCGGTCAGGAAGCCATCGGTTCGATGGGGACGGATACGCCGATTTCGGCGATGTCTGACAAGTCGAAGCTGCTCTATACCTATTTCAAGCAGAACTTCGCGCAGGTCACCAATCCGCCGATTGATCCGATCCGCGAAGAGCTGGTGATGAGCCTCGTCTCCTTCATCGGTCCGCGCCCGAATATTTTCGACCTGGTTGGCACCTCGCGCCGCAAGCGTCTGGAAGTGCGTCAGCCGATCCTGACCAATGGCGATCTCGAAAAAATCCGTTCCATTGGTCACACGGAAGACCGTTTTGACACCAAGACGCTCGATATTACCTATAATGTCGGTGAAGGCGCGGCGGGTATGCATGGTGCGATTGAGCGTCTGTGCGACCGTGCGGAAGCAGCGGTTCATGGCGGCTATAACATCGTCATCCTGTCGGA